>CAJPTT010000074.1 GCA_905373565.1 uncultured Treponema sp.
TTCCGATAGACATCCGTGTCTATCGGAAAACACGAGTTTTGCCATTCGGCAAAACGTCGCTGCTGCTTAAAGCAACCGCCATCCGTGGCGGTATTGAAACTCAGTTGAGCAAAAAGCCTAACTGTTCATCCTTTTTAAGAACCAAACATTGGAACTAAGGCGGGTTCTTAGGGTGGAACCCTAAGCGGTTCTTTTGAAGATAGGATGGGTTCTAGGGAAGGAAAGAAATCTTTTATCCGAAAAAGTGTCTTTCCTTCCCTAACCTCTTGAGAGATCGTTACCAGTGTATACCTTTAAAACGATATGCAGCGAGGATAGTCGGATAGAATTGGGCGATGGGATAACGAAGATCATTATCAACAGTCAAGCGGCGGTGCATGAGAAGAATGAGAAGTTAAAAGTATTCTTAGAGTATATGAACGGGAAGGTGAGCGATAACGACGAGTTTATCCAAAAGCTAGAGCGGAGGATAAAAGATGTAAAAGCAAATGAAAGCTTGAGGAGGGAGTATATGCTGGTAAACACGATTGAACGAGATGCACGGAATGATGGGTGGAAAGCAGGTATCGTACAGGGGCGTGCTGAAGGTTCGTACCAAAAAGCGCTCGAAACAGCACGAATATTAAAGCAATTAGGCGATTCCGTACAAAAGATTGTGCAAGTTACCGGTTTAACCGTACTAGAAGTGGAGAAACTAAATTCTTGATCAATAATTTACAGAAGAATATTGTATTGGGAACCTCTAAAAACCTCAGTTTTTAGAGGTTCCCAATCGCTTTCTTGAACAAAGACAACAGTAATTTGTTGCTGATTAGTACCATCGCTATTTACGTCGGACAAGGCTATGTGTATAGGACAGTGCTCATATAGGAATACTCTTGAAAACAAAACGATGAATGTATGGATATTTTGTATTGGGATGATTTAATAAAAGAAGAAAACATGTATCCGCAAGGCTCCGCTATTTCGATAGGCGGGTTTGACGGGCCTCACCGCGGACACGAATGTATCTTGTCGGCGGTGTTGACGGCTGCACGGAAAGGCGGTATCCCCGCAGGGATCATCACTTTTTTCCGCTCGCCCCGATCGGTTAAGGCGGGAAATGCCTATGCAGGCGATGTTTCTACACTGGAAATGAGACTGCAAAAATTTGCCGAGCAAGGATTTAGCTTTACGGTGCTGATTGACTTTTCCGCTGATTTCGCTAAAATGAGAGGCACTGTTTTTTTTGACATACTAATAAAAACTATCTGCATAAAATATCTTGCCGTTGGCAGTGATTTTACCTGCGGGTATCGCCACGATACGGGAGTAGGGGACTTACAGCGCCTTGCTCGTGAAAAGGGCTTTTGTTTTGATTCCATCGAACAGCTTTATTCGGCACGGCACGAGCGTATCAGCTCAAGCGCAATACGGCAGGCCGTTGAACAAGCTGATTTCACCCTTGCAAAAGACCTCCTCGGGTATCCTTTTTTCTTAGATGTCTCAAAAATAGTCCGGCGGAAAGAGGGTTCTGTATGGTTTATCGAAAAGTCGGCTGTAACACAGATTCTCCCACAGAGCGGACGGTATTCAGCTTGCGCATATTTACAGACGGGAGCGATTATTCCCGTACAGGTGAAGATTACGGATACATTGCTTGAAGTTTCCGAAGATACCGCAGCGCCGGTTCCGTCCGCCGCAGGAACATTGATACGTAAATTGGAATTTATACGGAAGGAGTAAGAAATGGCACTTACAAAAGAGCACACAGCATCGGTTGTGATGAAATTCGGTGCAAACGAAAAAGATACGGGTAATACCAGAGTTCAGATTGCGTTGCTGACCGACAGAATCCGTCAGCTCACCGAGCACTGCAAAATCAATAAAAAGGATAAGAGCAGCCAGCGGGGACTTTTGGTATTGGTTGGACAGCGTCGGCGCTTGCTGAAATACTACAAGCGTACCAACCTCGAGGGTTATCGTGCCCTTATTAAAGAGTTAGGTTTGCGCAAGTAAGATAGATGCTGCTTAATGTGCAAGGAAGGGAACAGGGAATATCCGAAAACCGCGGTTTTCGGACAGCGTCCTTGATTTTCCTTTGATCGATTTAAGCGGCATACAACGGTTACCTATCGGAAACGGGTAGGTAGCCGTTTTTTATAAGTAATTTGAGGAATTGTAATTTAGAAGGAAAGATTATGAGACAGAGAGTAACGTATAATATCGGAAACGAAGAGTTAATTTTAGAGACAGGTCATCTGGCAAAACAGGCAAACGGCGCTATTTATGCGCAGTACGGCGGAACCGCAGTATTGGCGACGGTATGCGCGTCATCTACGGCGGTTGAAGGACTCGACTATGTGCCGGTAACCGTCGATTATAATGAAAAATACTATGCAGCGGGAAAGATACCGGGCGGTTTTATCAAACGTGAAGGCCGTCCTAAGGATAAAGAGATTTTAGTTTCGCGGCTCATCGATCGTCCGATGCGGCCGTTGTTTGAAAAAGCCTTCGGGCGGGAAATTCAGATTGTACCGACCTGTATTTCTTCGGATATGATCAATCCGCCGGATATTTTAGCGGTTATTGCAAGTTCGGCTGCCGTTGTTATTTCCGATATTCCGTTTAACGGGCCGGTTGCGGGCGCTCGCGTTGCATACCTCGACGGCGAGTTTGTGATAAACCCGACGTTCAGCCAGATTGAAAAGGCTGATATGGAAATCGTTGTCGCGGGTACCGCCGAAGGTATTACGATGGTAGAGGGCGGCGCTCACGAGGTTTCGGAAGAGGTTATGCTCAAGGCCTTGGAAAAAGCGCACGAATTTATCAAAGCGATGTGTGCGCTGCAAACTGAGCTCCGCGCGGCATGCGGCAAGGAAAAACTGCCGCTTGCGCCGGTGAACGCAACACTCGCCAATAAAGACGCCATTTACGCAAAGGCGTATCCCGAACTTTCCAAAGCCTTATACACAAAGGGCAAGGTAGAGCGCCGCGAAGCCTGTGATGTTATCAGAAAGGCGCTCGCCGAAGAATATGCGGAGCAGCTCGCCGATGAAACACAGGCGAAGCTCTTTGCCGCTTTATTCGACGACATGGAATACCATATTTTGCGTGAAAATATATTGGAAAAAGGCTTGCGGGTTGACGGGCGCGGCTTGGAAGATATCCGCCCCATCACCTGCGAGATCGGTGTGCTGCCGCGGCCGCACGGTTCTGCTGTGTTTACCCGCGGGGAAACGCAGTCGCTTGCCGTTGTTACGCTCGGTACCGTGTTTGACGAACAAGTTTATGATGATATCGAAGGCGACCGGCGTGAGAATTTTATCTTGCATTATAACTTCCCGCCTTATTCGGTCGGTGAGGTCGGACGGCTCGGAACCGGACGCCGCGAAATCGGGCACGGGCACCTTGCGCACCGCTCGCTGATGCCGATGATTCCGTCGAAAGAAGCTTTTCCCTATACCATCCGTGTCGTTTCCGAGATACTCGAATCCAACGGTTCTTCGTCAATGGCAACCGTGTGCGGCGGTACGCTTTCGCTGCTGCACGCCGGCGTCCCGATGAAAAAACCGGTAGCGGGTATTGCAATGGGCTTAATTACCGACGGAAGCCGCTTTGCGGTACTCTCCGATATTCTGGGAGAAGAAGACCACCTCGGCGATATGGACTTTAAAGTTGCCGGTACCGCAGAAGGTATCACCGGCTTCCAGATGGATATTAAAATCGCCGGCGTTTCCGCTGAGATTATGCAAAAAGCGCTTGAGCAGGCAAAAAAAGGCCGGCTCCATATTCTCGGCATTATGAATCAGACTATTTCCAAACCCTCCGAGCAGGTATCCAAGTATGCGCCGCGGATTGAAACGCTCAAGATTCCGGTTGATAAGATCGGAGCGCTCATCGGGCCGGGCGGAAAGATTATCAAGGCACTGTCCGAACAATACCATGTAACAATCAATACCGAAAACGACGGTACGGTTACCATCTACGGGCGGGATTCTTCATCCGCACTTGGCGCCAAGGCTGCAGTTATCGGTATTGTGGAAGATCCTGAGGTCGGCAGAATTTATGAAGGTACCGTTAAGTGCATCAAGGATTTCGGCGCCTTTATCGAAATTCTGCCCGGTAAAGAAGGACTCTGTCATATTTCCAAGCTGTCGCGCAGCCGCATTGAAAAAGTTACCGATGTGCTGCAGGAAGGACAAAAAGTACCCGTCAAACTATTGGAAATCGATAAGCTCGGCCGCTTAAATCTTTCGTATATCGATGCCTGTGAAGAGCAGGAAAAAACCGGCAGCCATTAAGCCGTTCACTGAGGAAAAACGGTGAGTATTGCTGATGGGGCGGTAAGGTTTTTTTCCGTACTCAAGGAAGGAGCCTTGCTGCCTGAATATCAAACGTCTGGTTCCGCCGGTGCGGACTTACATGCATATCTGGCGGAACCGATAACGCTGAATCCGATGGAGCGTAAACTCATCCCGACGGGGCTTTTTGTTGAATTACCTGTGGGGTATGAGCTGCAAGTGCGCCCGCGGTCGGGGCTTGCGCTCAAGTACGGTATTACGGTACTCAATACTCCCGGTACGGTTGATTCCGATTACCGCGGAGAACTATGCGTGCTGTTGGTAAACTTCGGCAGCGAACCTTTTACCGTACAAAATGGCGACAGGATTGCACAAGCCGTGGTTGCGCAGGCGGTTCAGGTGAGCTTTGTACAAACTGATGCACTTTCAAAAACAGGACGAGGCACCGGCGGCTACGGTTCTACCGGCATTGCGTAAATTGATATAACGGTGATTAACGGTATAGAAGATGATAGGCATAAGACAAAAGCAGCTTTTTTTATATATTGTCAAAGAGATGCTGCTGTATTTTTTTGTCTGCTTTTTGTTTTTGTTCTTTATCTTTTTTGTCAATAATATCCTGTTGTTGGCGGAAGATGTCCTTTCAAAACAAGCGCCCTTTAAAGATGTCGCACTGCTGATGCTGTATTCGCTGCCTGCGGTTATCGCGAATGCCGCTCCCTTTGCCGCCTTGATCGGTACGCTCATGGGGATCGGCCGCTTTGTCAGCGATTTGGAATTCCTTTCTATGAATGCGCTCGGTATTTCGCCTCGCTTTTTAATGTTACCGGTGTTGTTGGTCGGTTTGGCGGTTTCAATTGTTTCTTTTTTTACCAATGATGTGTTACTCCCTGCCAGCGCTGTCAATTTTAGGCGCGTTTATTGGGATATTGCAACCTCAACGCCTGCATTGGAGCTTTCTTCTTATTCCATAAAACGTAATCGTAATGCAGTGGTTGTAACGGGCTTGATACAGGACGGAAGAATTCATAATCTTTTAATTGTCGATAAAAATGCCGATAAAGCCTTTCGTATAGTCGGTACACAGACTGCAGAAATCGGGAAATCCGATGACCCTTCGATTGTGATGTCGCTCAAGATGAAATATCCTCACCTTCTGATTTTAGATTCTGCGGACAAAAAAAAATACGATGCGGTAAGCGGAGAAGCGGTAACCTATAATGTACTCGCAAAGAGCATTAAGTCCTCTTATTTTAACACGATAGGGCCGTCTGAAATGTCTTCGCTTGACCTCTATAAAGATGTAAAGGAAAAGGAAGTGCAAAATGACGATAAACGACTGCTCAATTTGTATCGAATGGAATTGCATAAAAAGTTTTCCATCCCTTTCGGTTCCTTCTTTTTTGTGCTACTTGCCTTTGCCATCAGCAGCGCCGGTAAAGTGCATAATCAAGGCGTCGGCTTTGTTTTGGGGCTTTTGATTGCCGTTGCATATTGGGCAATGTTTATGGGCGGACAGACGCTTTGTTTACGGCTCGATTGGAACGGTACATCCGCCATGTGGGTGCCCAATATTATGGTTTTTGCCGCCTCCATCGTGCTGCTCGGTAAAAGATTATTCAGATGAAAATTCTTCAACGATATTTGCTGCAGCTTTTTTTTCCCGTATTTGTGATAACGATCCTGTTTTTTATTTTGTTATTGCAACTCGGCGATCTTTTTCTTAATCTGGCACAGTATCTGCAAAACCACGTACACTTTGTTACACTGCTTCGGGTGATGTATTTGTATTTGCCCAAGTGTATATCGTTTGCAATGCCGCTGTCGGTGTTGTTTGCAAGTTCGTATACAATGGGGAATATGTACGCAAAAAATGAGTTGACGTCGATTTTTGCATCCGGCATGCCGCTCGCCGTATTGGTAGCGCCCCTTGTACTGTGTGGATTTTTGTTATCGATCGGGATGTTTTATTTTGAAGATCGCATTTTGATTCGGTTTCAGCGGCAAAAAATTGCGTTGGTAAATTCCATCTTGGAACCTCAACAGAACTTGAACAGCAGCGATGTCGTTATTTTATCCGATTCGGGGAAGGTTGTGTATTTTGCCGACTATTATGATGATAGTCAAAAAGAATTAAGCAATGTGCTGATTGTGCTGCGTAGCGAATCGGGAGATGTTTCTACTGTTATAAAAGGCAGTTTCGCTCGTTGGCAAGACGATCATTGGAAGGTAATTGATAAATCGGTTTACACCTTTACCGCCGAAAATGATGTGCTTTATCAAGATTCCATCGACGAGAGCGTCTTTTCCGAACAGCCTGAAACCTTTCAGCGGAATATTACGTCTATCGATGAGATGACCATTGCACAGGCAAAACTCTTTATCGATAATTTGAAAAAAATGGGCTTACCCTACCATGAATACCTTTCTCAATATTATCGCCGCTTTTCATTTCCGTTTACGGCGTTTATCGTTTTATTTTTTTCCGTTTCCGTCGGCGGACGTTTTAAAAAAAATATCTTGTTGATGAGTTTGCTTTTCAGTTTAGCCCTTGCAATTCTCTATTATGTAACCGAGATGATGACTATGCTTTTTGCAAAGTGGGAATATATCTCTCCACTTGCGGGCGCTTTCCTGCCGTTTTTACTATTTACGGTATTGAGCGTTGCAATGCTGAGAATCGCGCGCACGTAAAGTCTACTTGACTTTGAATTTAGAAACTTCTGCGACTAAATTATCAATACTCCGCTTATTCTGCTGTGTAATGCCGTTAACTTCCTGTACGGCATTGTTGATTTGTACGGCGCCGGAAGCCATTTCGTTCATACTGTCGGTAATAACGCGAGTAAGGTTATCCAATTTTCGCATTTCTTCCGCAACTCCTTCGCCGCCTTTGAGCATTTCAGCGGAACCTGCCTGTACCTCTAACGTTACCGTATTGATATTTTTGATAGCGGTAAGCACTTCTCTGCTGCCGTGTTCCTGTTCACGCATTGCCTCGGTAAGGCGGTTACTCATCTCTTTAACCTGTTCGGCAAGGGTAAAGATCGTATTGAATTTTCCTTCAACAATTTTGGAAGAATCGGAAAGCGTTTCAATTTCACCCGATAGTGTTTTAAGCGTTGTTGTTATCGTTTTACCTTGAGTGGCTGAATCTTCGGCAAGTTTGCGGATTTCATCTGCTACAACGGCAAAACCTTTTCCCGCTTCTCCTGCGTGTGCGGCTTCTATTGCAGCGTTCATCGCCAGTAGGTTCGTTTGCGATGCAATATGTTGAATAACGCTTGAAGCTTCTATCAGAGAGCCCGACTCTTCGGCAATCTTTTTGGTAACGGCATTGGAGGCTATCAAGGTGTTTTTTCCGTCTCCCGTGGCGCTTGTAAGGCTTTTGATAGCCTCATCGGTTTTACCCAGTGTCTGTCCGATAGAGGTAATATTTGCAACCATTTGTTCTATCGATGAGGACGATTGCGCAACGCTTGCGGCTTGTGTATCGATACTACCGTTAAGCTGTTTAATGGTGCGAACAATCTCTTCTATGGTCGTAGCTGTTTGGGTAACGCTCGCCGCTTGTGTAAGCGCTTGCTGTTTAACGCTTTCGATGTTTGCATTTATTTGATGCACGGCGCTTGCCGTTTCCGTCATATTGCTCGCAAGTTCTTCGCCGACACGTTGTAGAGCATTGGAACTGTTTCCGGCAGCTTTAACCGATGCGCCGATTTTTTCTATTGTCTGATTAAAATAATTTGAAAGCTCCGTTATTTCGTCATGCCCCGTAACCGGTAATCGTACCGTTAAATCGCCTTCTCCTTGGGCAATATTTTTCAGTGCAAAGGCTGTATTTTTTAATGGAGTACTCACTCTTTTTTTAATAGAAACAAAGAGGAATACAATCACTATCAGTATGATAAGAGCGTATTGAATAAGCGTTTGTATAATATTTTTTCGCGCTTCGACAGTAAAAAGCGATAAGGTTGTTATAGAAGCAAAAACCCAATTAGTTCCCACTTCTTTCATTTTCATAGGAACAAAAATAAACTGAGAACGGTTACCGGTCGTTTTTGAAACGAGAAGCGCATTGGATTCTTTACCTTGAGCGGCAAGATCAAAATGCGGTTTGATAGCAGGCACTATATCCAGCGCATTTTCCATAATAGTTGAAGAATCAATTCCATTTGCCACAATTATTCCATTGTCGGCATAGAGACATTTAAAGTTTTCTTTTGAAGTTCCTGCGATAGAAGCTATTTTATTTTGAATAAAGGTGATATCAATATCCGCATTTATTACGCCGATAGCTGTTCCGTTTTTCATAATTGGAAGGGCAATCGTTGTCAAAACCCTCTTCTCCGTTTGTGTTTCCGTAAGATAGGGAGACAATAATAAGGCTTTCTTTTCTTTTATCTCTCTTACATACCAATCATTTTCTTTTTCATCATCTATGCCTACAACAGCCCTCACATTAATACCGCTATCAAGGCGTTCAACATATGGAATAAAACGTCCGTCTATAGATAATTGATTTGTAAAAGATGCATCATTACCGTCAAAAGCATTCGGTTCAAAAAAAGCGCCTAATGCCTTTAATGAAGCATTGCTCTCCAATAGTTTTTTTAAATATCCGATAATTCTCTCTCTACTTCGCTCATGAGCGGGTAATGATAATTCATAATCTATAATTGCCGTCATATCGGTTACCGTCTGATACGAATTTGAAAAGACCGTTTCCAG
>CAJPTT010000075.1 GCA_905373565.1 uncultured Treponema sp.
GTCTTAATTTCTGCTTCCGTGTACGGCGAGCCGTCCGGTTTGGGCGGCAGTATCTTGTTTGCTATTTCCGTGATTGAAACAGTGATTTTCTGCTTTGCAAGATTTGCCAATAGTTTTTTTACCATACCTTTGACAAGAGGGTTTATACCATTAAGTAGCGCCGCCTCGTCCAACTTAGCCACTATGTCCTTCATATCAATAGTGATTGAAGGAGGAATATGAGAAGTGATATTTTTCAGCTCTTTTGAAATGGGATCGTGCAGCGCTTTTTGTAAAGCGCTTTCATTAAAGGTTTGTGATATGCGGGGATTGGAAATAGCTTCATTAAGCGATGCTTTTGCATTCCGTTTTATTTCAGTAATTTGGGGCGGCACCCATGCGCCTTTTAGAGAAAAACGGTCAGGCGTCATCAGCGGTGTCCATGCCGCTTCCAGCCTGAGCGGAATGGGCGCATTATAGGCAAGATGTACCATCGGTTCCGCAATGCGGCGGTCAATGTAGGCGGGAATGGTAAAGTCGGTAAAATCGTTCGCATTAAAAACGTCCAGAACGTGGATCATATCGCCGCGTCCCCATACGAGTTTCATCTTTCCGGTTGAAAGCACAAAGTTGCCTAAGTAAGCGCGGACGGTAAATTCATCAATAAGATCAAGCGGATAGTCGGCAATGGTGAGGGCATTGCATTTAAAATGAGAATCAAGTTCCGTCCTTGCGCCGCTGTATTTAAAGTTAATACCGAACACCGGTAAGGCTTCCGTCCGTTTGAGGTCTTTATGCGGGTACATCCGTATTCCCAGATTGGCGAAACCTGAAAAGTCGATAGTACCGGAATTGCCCGAACCGTTTTCGGAATTGCCGGCGGACATACCTTCATTTGTACTTGTGCTTTCTACCGTATCGGCATCATCAAAAAAAGAATCTTGCGCAAAAAGATACATACCGGTGCAGCAGAGCAGCGCCGCACACAGCATCATTGTTTTTTTCATATAACCTCCGGACAGCGCACAACCGGCATCGATTGTGCGGCAATTACATTGGATACATAACAAACACCGTGCAGGAATGTTCACATCCCTGCGGGTAAACACCTCACTGTTACAGTCTTCCCGTATTCAAGAAATTTTGAGTAAACAGCTGATCATTAATGGGCTTGTCTATTTCTATTTTTAAAATTTCAAGCACGGTACTATGATTGGTTTGCACATTGGTGAGCTTACTTTTCATCGGAATCCAATAGTCCTGTTTTTGTTCCAGTGTTTCTACGTGCAGCACCTTTAAAAGTTTTCCCTTTTTATCGTACATTTCCGCCTTCACCGGTACGGAAGTACCCTTGTCAATGTAGGCAATTTTTTTTGAGTACCGGCTGCTTTTCGGATCAACCGGTACCGATTCAACTTTCCAGCACTGATACGAATCAACGGTTTCTTCACCGAGCAACGTATGCGTATCCTGCTCGATTTTTCTGGTTTCAAGATCGTCATAGTCGGCATCGGTACCCATAAAGGACTTTGAACCTTCGGCTCCTGCAATACGGCGGACAGTCCTGAGCGCAGGCAGATAAATCCATTTATCGTTTGCCCGGTCTTTGTTCACAATCTGTAAAAAGCGCGTATCTTTTACCGAAGCAGGTTTACGGAATGCAATAACAGCAGCGCCGGTTTTATCGCCCGGGTCTTTTGCCCACTCTTCAAGCATACGCTCTTCCGTATTTCCGTTTGAATCAATGAGCGCCATTTTTACTGCGCTATGGGTAAACAACGGACGCTTTACATCAAGCGACTTTTGTACGATTGCAGTACCGTCTTCCGCAGCAAGCATCCCAAGGATACCGGCAGCAAACAGCGGTATCAAAACTGTTTTCAGTAAGTGTTTCATTTTTTCCTCCTATCAATACCGCCACGGATGGCGGTGGTTCCATGCAGAAGCGAGATTTGTGTTGTGCACAAATCTCGTCGTTGAACAGTGTACACGGACGTACGCTGTTCAACAGCGCCACGGATGGCGGTGGTTCCAAACAGCAGCGATATTTCGGCTGTGCCGAAATTCGCCGTCAACCGATGTACACGGAAGTTCATCGGTTGACAGCCATAAATTTCGGTTTAACCATATTTAACACAACAGGTAAAATCGTTAATGACGCAACCGAGCTGGTAAGCATTACTGTTGCAACCAAAAATCCGACAAACCTGAGTACGACAAAGTTTGAAAAACACATAACCAAAAAACCGCAGCCGACGGAAAACGCATTGACGGCTATTCCTTTTCCCGAATGACGGAGCGTGTTTAAGGTAACCTGCGTTAAATTATCGCTTGCAATTCTTTCGTTATGATAGTTGTTCATAAAGTGAACAGTGTAATCAATACCGATACCGATGGCGATTGCGGCGACTAAACTCGTTACCATATCAAGGTTTATTCCCGTTAAGCTCATAATGCCGAAGTTGAGCAAAATAGAAACCCCAAGCGGAATAGCCCCGATAATACCGGCAATCACTGAGCGGTAGAACACTGCTAAAATGAGGAACACTATCCCGACCGCCAATACCAGAGAGGATACTTGACTCGAAATAATCATCGAAGTCATTGCAACTTCCATTTCACCCAAGCCCGCCGCTTCAAGAGTATAGCCTTCGGGAAAATGCGTTTCGGCAAAGCGGCGCGCATCGCTGATAACATCTTTTATCTTACCCGTATCGTGCGTTCGCATGATAATCTGCATTCTGCATGTCTTAGGTTCCAGCGTTTCGTCAAGAAGCGCATCAAGAGAACCGGAATACAAAAGCAAATACTGAGTAACGATATCTTTCAATTCCGCCTGTGTGCTGACCGGATATTTTGAAATATCTGCCGGTATTTCGTAGTAGGCGGCGCCGCGGTAATTGAGCTGCTTTTTTAATGCATCCATAAACTCGGTAACGGTCAAGTCGCTCTTGTTTGCAGAGGCATAAGCTGCAGTAAAAAGCGCAATGGTTTCATCTGCATTGAGCGGCTGATTTTTATAGCGGGCAAAAACGGCATTAACTGCATTTCCGCTTCCGTTCAATTCCGCATACTGCGGTTGCTCACTGCCGGCTTCTTCTTCATCGAAAAAACTTTCAACACTGCCGGAAGCGCCGCCGGTACTTTGCACCGTTTTAGATTCATCTTCAAAAAAGCTGTCAAAATCAGATGAACCATTTTCTTCCGATCTTACAGCTCCTACGGAAAAATCTGCCGAGGCATTTTGCGGAACGGAAGTTCCTTGAACCGCTGCACTCGAATGCATCACCTGATTCATCCGTTTTACAAATTCGGTAAAGGACACAACACTGCCGATTGCCGGATGGTTCGCCTGTAAGTACTCTTCCAATTTTTCCATCTCAGTTAAAATAGCAGGATTACACATATCGCCTTTTTCTTGCCCCTGTATTACTAAGCTGAAACCTGTGGTGCCGACATACTTGGTATCGATGGAACTGACATCATTACGCACCTTTGAGTTTTTCGGAAAGTATTCCAAAAAGGCGGATTCAATGTTTAGGTTCATAATACCAACAACCGAAAGACCGACAATAACCAAAAGGCCGAACACAAACCGCCCTTCCCGTTTATTAAAATAAGAATAAATTCTGTCGAGCATAGCGCCTTTTTTATTGACACCGAGGGCTGCAAGGCGTTCATTTTTTTTGACGGCACGGAGACTCATCCGTTTTTGCTGCCGCTGAATAAGACCTACCGATTTAATCATCAGTATTGAAGGAATAAACACGAAGGCAAGCGACAGTGCAATTACAACACCGACAGCGCTGAAAAGCGCAAAGGATTTAAGCGGACGGATAGGACTGGTGATAGTCGAAATAAAACCTGCAATCGTAGTAATTCCCGCAAGTAATACCGGAGAACGGGCGCTTTTCAGTGTTTCTTTAATAAGCGCTTGATGCCGCAGCTTGTCGGTAATCAGCGGCTCTTTTTCCAACCGCTGATAATAATAATTGATAATATGAATACCGTACGCAGACCCTACTGCAATCAACAGTACCGGCAAACAGCTTGAAACAATCGTGAGCGGCTCCCCGATCATCGCCATAATCCCTGCTGTCCATATTGTACTGATGAGCACGGTAATAAGCGGAAGCAGGGTGCCTTCCGCATTGCGGAATGAAAGAAAAAGACAAAGCAGTACCACAACGGTAATAAGCGGAATTAAATTTTTTAAGTCCGCATACATAAATATTTTTCCATATTCACCCAATACCGGGTCTCCTGCAATTTTGTAGTTGAGGGAAGCATGAGCGGTCAAATGCTTGTTGACGACATCAACGGTTTCATAATAAAGCGTACTGACTTCAGGCGGTGTTGCATCCGAATTTAAGGTAGCAATAATTTGCACTCCTTTAAAATCGGAAGATATAAGCGTACCGATATATGCCTTAGGCCATTCTAAAATCCGCTGCTTGAGCCGCTGCACCTCGGCAGCAGTACCTGAAAAGTCTTCCGGAATTAATTGTCCGGTACTCAAGTGTCCATCATCATCGGTGATAAAATCGACATTGGTAATGGACTTTATTTTCACGATATTATTCAGCTGTTCCAGGTCTTCGGTGATTTTTCCGATTACTGCAAGACTTTCTCGGTTCAAGATAATATCTTCGTTCGTTTCAATAACAATATCCATAACATATTGGTCGCCGAATGTTTCAGTCAGTGTATTGAACTTCCGATACGATTCATGACTTTCAGGAAAGAAATGGCGAAGCTCATTATCCATGATAATATTCGGCAGCATAGAGGTAAAAAATACCGTAACCGCTGCAACAAGCGCCAAAGCCGCATAACAGAGTTTTGTTCCGTCTTTGCTTTTTTGCATTATATTCCCCTTCAGTATTCATTCATTCTTTTTTAGGTAGGAACGCTTAACTTTGATTGAAAATTAATCGGTGCAACCTAGTACTTCTGAAAGATTTTTTTTATTAATTTAAAAAGGTCTTCACCGCGGTGGTTGTACCGGAACTCACATTCTTTTAAATGGAGCAATAAATTGCCCGATGAACAGCCGTTAAATTTTGCAAGCCGTTTTTTTGCAAATGTCAAAAAATTCTCTATTCTCTTTACATCGTGCTCATCGCTTTCCTGTTCCGCACCGGCATGCCACACTCTATATTGATCATACTCGTTTAACGATACCGCTTCCGTCCGTGCCGTCTCATTTTCATACAAGGCAGCATACCGCTCATGTAGATTTTCCTGCAGCCGAGTTAAGAGATTGTCGTGAGAAAAATCTTCTAAAACAGTAATAAATACCTTTTTCCCCCGCCGTAACAGTCCCAATATCGGCCGCTCTTGCAAAACTCGTTTGAGTCGTTTTCCCAACACAGTCTTTGCTTCAAAACGAAGCGTTTCCGCCTTTATTCCGTTCATTAATTCATTATATTCGGCGATACTGTGCCGTACTATTTTTTCTCGAATGCCGGTAAAATAGCGGTTTACAGTATTCCTGTTTACGCCTGTAATTCTTGCAGTCGCCGTAGCAGTTAAATCTTCACTAAAACACAAAAAAATTCTATTCAATTTTGTTGTAGTAAGTCTTTGAAATACAATCATTTATACAATCCTTGAAGCAATTATTCTAGTCTAGGTTGTTTTCACAAGTTAATATACAACAAACAGAAAAAAAAGACAAGAGATTTTTTACATTGATTTCTTGCACCGCAGAATTTCACTGTTATCGATGTCGAAGATCGCCTTATTTATGTGGAGTAATACTAATGCCTGTTCTTTCCGACCTTGTACCGATTTTTGTGTCGTTTGACTTTTAGAAATGCTGTGGACGAACATCGAAATTGCCAGATAGGAAAAATCCTGCTATACTTACCCTATGAGCTTTCCAAGAAAATTGCCGATCGGCGTACAGAGTTTTAAGGTATTACGGAATGATCGTTATCTCTATGTAGATAAGACGAAGTATATCACTCAATTAGTAACAAGCAGTCGTGTTTATTTTCTCAGCCGTCCGCGGCGGTTTGGCAAGAGTTTATTCCTTTCGACGTTAGCAGCGTATTTCCGCGGGCAAAAAGAGCTATTCAAAGGACTGTACCTCGAAAAAGCTGAGGAAGAACAAGCCGTATTGGACAATAGAGATGCATGGCAGGAATATCCGGTATTCTATCTTGATTTTAATACCGGTAACTATAATTGTATGGAAGCTTTACAAGAAAATCTCAACATCTTTTTATCGCAGCTTGAAGATATCTATGGAAAAAAAGCTATTGAAGAGACTCCTCCAAAACGCTTCGAAGGACTTTTAAAGCGTGCGTATGAAAAAACCGGCAAGCAAGTAGTTATCCTCGTAGACGAATACGACAAACCGCTTTTGCAAACGATGGGCGTAAATGAAGTCTTGAACGAGCAATATCGAAACGAACTTAAAGCATTTTACTCCGTCATTAAAACCTGCGATGAATATATCCGTTTTGCCTTTCTCACCGGTGTTACCAAGTTCAGCAAGATCAGTATTTTTAGTGATTTGAACAATCTCCGGGATATATCGCTGGAAAAACACTATGCGGGCATTTGCGGAATCACCCAAAAAGAATTGGAAACAAACTTTCAACCTGAAATACAAGTGCTTGCCGATAGTCAAGACTTAACCTATCAAGAAACATTGACCGCCTTACAGCAATGGTATGACGGATACTGTTTTGCACCTGCAGGGGAAGGGATGTATAATCCCTTTAGCTTATTAAATGCGTTTGCAAAGGAGCGATTCGGAAGTTACTGGTTTGAAACGGGAACCCCGACATTTTTGGTCAATTACCTGAAAGAAGCACACTACTTTATCCCTGACTTGGATGGAAATGTTGAGTTGGATGAATCGGGATTACAAACCTATCGGGCGGTAGCAGAAGATGCACTGCCTATTCTCTTTCAATCAGGATATTTAACAATTAAGGAATACATCAAAGAAGCGCAAATGTATCGGCTCGGCTTTCCGAATGATGAGGTACGGTATGGCTTCTTAAAGAATTTGCTGCCCGCATACACTGCGGTACCGTTTGGAGATACGGGAAAATCAGTGTGGCGGTTCGTTGAGGACATCCGCAAGGGGAAGGTCGATTCTTTTATGGAACGGATGCAGTCGCTTATCGCCGGTATCTCGTATGACAACTTTAGCAGTAAAGAGCTGAAATTACGGGAGCAAAACTACCAGACTGCAGTGTACCTCATCTTTAAACTGATGGGGCAGTTTGTACAGACAGAAGTGTATTGTTCGACAGGGAGAGCTGATTGCGTTGTACGCACCACGGATGCCATCTACATCTTCGAGTTTAAACTCTCCGGTACCGGCAGTGCAGAAGATGCACTCGCACAAATACAAAAGCAAAACTACGCCGCAAAGTATAAGACGGACGGAAAGAAGATTGTGCTGATTGGGACGAGCTTTAACGAAGAGTCGAGAACGATTAAGGATTGGAAAACCGAAATGCTAGAAAAATAAATTGCAAATATCGTTGGTAATAAAAAAGCGTCTCCCGCTATACGGTTATACGCCTCGTGCAACAGGCGCGGATAAGTTCGCTGTCATGGGTTACAACGAGAATTGTTGTGCCCATCGATCGAAGGTATAACTTGGGCTGCTAATATTGCGCAGCCTTGTTAACCGCCGAGTTTCGGCAATGCCGAAACATCTCAGAATTATATGTGCGCTTTTCGCGCACGGAGACGGAAAATATCCGGCGACTTTTGAAGTCCAGAGAGCGGTTAGTGCGTTCGATCGTAGGGCAGAAAAACGAAGTACATGCACTGTTAGTCAGTATGGGATTGAAAGATGAGCAGCGGAGCTTACAAAAACAGGAAGAAGCGGTTTTGCGCTTTTGGGAAGATTACGATGTTTTTAAAAAGTCTGTTGCGCAGCGTGAGGGAGCTGATGAATACGTGTTTTTTGACGGCCCGCCCTTTGCAACGGGACTGCCGCATATTGTATTATAAAGATATGGCAGGTAAGGGAATTATGAAACGTTTAAAACAACACGGGTGGATTCTTGATAGAATAAAAGGTAGGAGATATGACGTACTATTGCACATTAAAACAGGAAGATAATATCTATTATGTAGCTTTTCCTGACTTACCGGAAGTGTTTACATTTGGGAATACGGAACAAGAAGCCTTGGAGATGGCTGCAGAAGCATTAAATGGAATCTTGGAAAGTGAGACAACACGGGGAATAGCAGTACCGCCTCCTGCATTTCAGTCGGAATATGCTGTGGAAGTTGAACCGAACATTGCATTTGCGCTTATGCTGCGTAAAAGACGAGGAGAAAAAACACAAAACGAAATAACTGATAAGTTGAATATTTCATATCAGCAATATCAACAACTGGAGAATCCGAAAAAGGCGAACCCGACGCTGCGGACAATCGCAAAGTTACAAAAGATATTCGATTATAAGTTTGTGAGCTTTTAAAAAGCTTTTTTGGCATGGTGTAGTGATATATTAATTAATTGTGTACTAATCTGATTAATGCAGTTATAAGCCCGGAATTTTATAAACGAACATTCATAGGAGTTCCTGATGGATATGCTGCAATGTTCCGTTATGCTTGGGTAGGCGGTTCAATTTGGGGTATCACCTTCGGTGGAATTATCGTTATGATAATCGGTACGGTACTCTTTAGAAATATGAGCAAGCACTGTAAAGGAAACCTGAAATAATAAAAAGAGCGTCTGCATGACAGTGCTGACATATTGTATGCACCGCCATCTGTGATGGTATTAAGTTTATTATATAAAACTATGCAGAAACTAATTGCTTATATTCCATAATCGCAACTTCCTGCCCCGATGTAAAACAATTATCTGCACGATTATAAATAGCTTGCGCTATCTTAAATCAATTCAAAATACGCTGCCGGTGTAAAGATGAGTGGTTTATCAATTTTTACATCTTCAAAATCCTTATCACCTGTGATTAAAATATCCGAATCGGATAAAAT
>CAJPTT010000076.1 GCA_905373565.1 uncultured Treponema sp.
GCCTTGAGCGCGGACTAGCTGAAGGTGAAGCTCGCGGTTCCCGCCAAAAGGCGCTGGAAACCGCGAAAAATCTCCTGCATTTTGGGTTATCACGGGAAAATATCGCGCAAGCAACCGGACTCTCTCCAGCAGAAGTAGAAGCTTTATAAGAATCAAACTTTGAAATCGAGGCGGGGCTTAGGTAGATTGCTGCACCGGCTCGCAATCTACCTAAGTCGCTCACTAAGGGGAGTGCTTCCCTGTACTCCCCTTAGTACGAGATTTGCATTTGACGCAAATCTCGTTTCTGCATAAAACCACCGCCATCCTCGCCCAAAAATTGACCTCCTTGTCAATTTTTGAACGCGAGTTTTTGCTGTGCCAGGAGCGCTTGCTAGTCAATTCCGACGGAATATGCTATAGTAAATGCAGAGTATGCTTGAATTAAAACCGATTATCATAAAAGAAGTAGACGGCAAAAACGATGTCTATTATACTCTGACATGGACAGCCTTAACACACGCGGATAAATATAAGATAACGACTTCCGTTCCCTCAATAGCCGGTATGTACGAGTTGTATTATATGGATACCCATAAACGGCTTAATTTGCTGGCGATTACACATGCGTGGTACGGAGGATTGCGGAGTAATTTGCGGCAAGCGGTCGATCCGTACCATACTCATGACCTTACGATGCGTGCGCTGCTTGAAGATTCTCCGCTATACTACCGATATTCCTGCTCCGATTCCTTTGGAGACCTTTTGGATACCGTATGGTTTTTGCACAATGTGTATTTTCCCGATGACGTGCGGGTGGAGCATTCGCAACGATATCGAAAAATTTTCTTACGAGAACAAGCTCCCGATAAAATATATTGGTTGGATTAACCTATGAGTAAACTTACGAAAAAAGAAATCGGTGCGCATGTTGCGCTCTTGATTGCGGCAATGTTTTGGGGGACTACCTTTGTCGCTATCAGTAGTACAAGCAGCTATTTTCCTCCTGCCTTTTTGGTCTTTCTGCGGTGCGCTATCGGAGGCGGAGTGTTGATGCTGGTTTTTGTTAAACGGCTAAAAAACTTGTCCTGCTCATACGTTACCGTTTGTGCTTTTCTCGGCTTTTTGATGACTATCGGGTATTTGATGCAAAATCTTTCCATTGCTGCGGGGTGCCCACCGGGACGTTGCGGTTTTTTAGTCGCGACCTATTGCGTTATCACTCCGTTCATTGCATGGTTTGTATGGAAAAGAAAGCCGAATATTTACCACGTTATCGCTGCCGTTGTCTGTCTGGTTGGCATCAGCTTTATTTCGATGCCGGATATCTTAAAAACTTCCGATGTCGGTTTAAATCTCGGGGATTTTCTCGCTCTGATAGGCAGTGTGGTTTTCGGTGCCTATCTCGTATATCTCGGACGGTATGTCGACACCATGGATCCGATTTTGCTTACGATCGGAAATTTGTTTTTCGGAGCCGTGTATGCAGGCTTATATACCTATTTTTTTGAAGACAGTGTTAAAATTGTCTGGAACGGGAAGTCCGTTTTTGCCGCTCTTTATTTAGGTGTGATTTGTATGTCGCTGACTAATATACTGCAGGCAATCGGTCAACGAGAGGTTATCGCATCGACAGCTGCGCTCATGTTCTCCCTTGAATCGGTATTCGGTATTATTCTTGCTATCGCATTCTGGCATGAGGAGATAACGACTTCGCTTTTAATCGGGTGCGCTTTCATTTTTATTGCTATTGTCATTTCCGAAACCAAGCTGGGGTTCCTCCGGAAAAAATTAAGCAGCAATATATTTAGAAAAATTTTCCCTCAGATAAAGGAATAAAAGGCTCGATGACTGACAGCGAATGGCAGGCTTTTTCCGCATTTAGAATCGATTTTAAAGGAATGTGCCGGCAATGGCTTAATCGTTGCGGCTATGAATATTCGGCTCCCGATGAAGCGGTGTCGTCCGTAGAAAAATCGGCTGGGCAAGGCGCCTTGCATTTGTTACAGCAAGCAGCTGCGATGGAAAATAAAACCCCTGCCTACTCGCAGGAAACACCCCTCGTGTACAATCATAGTTTTGACGAAGTACAAGCCTTCGACCGGATAAAGCTGATCATCATCAGCGATAACCCTGGGAAAAATGAGCAGCTGCATAAAAATCAACGCTATTTGGTAGGGCAGGCAGGCAAAGTTGCGGAAGGTTTTTTCCGCCGCAATCCCGAACTCAACATCGATTTTAGACGCGAAGTTATCATCCTCAACAAAACGCCTATTCATACGGCGAAAACAAAGGAACTTAATTACCTGCTCAAGCACGGCGGCGAACAGTTTTGCAGCCTTTTTGAAGAAACCCAGAAATGGTTGGCTGCCCATACCGCAGCTTTGCAAAAGGCGCTCGCCTGTCCGCTGTGGTTGGTAGGGTATGGCGAATTAAGAAAAAAATCTCTTTTTACTGCTTATGCAGATGAACTGCAACGGCAGTACGGCGGGGAATCCGATGCGCCGGTCTATGTATTTCAGCATTTTTCGATGAACTGCTTTGCCATTGATTTTAAAAAATTAAGCGATGCGCATACATCTACGGAAGAAAATCTTCGAGTGATAGGTTTGCTGCATCGTAAAGAGGTCTTGGGCTGGTGATGAGGAGCTCAGGGCAAACACAGCAGATTCTTTTAATAATATCCACCCCGCAGAATAGATAGGCTGTTCAACCAGAGTTTCGCCGCGTTGCGTCTCAAATGGTCTGACAGCCTATCTATTCTGCGGTATTTGATTCGCGTATCTGCTGTGATTGCCCGTTTCTTGAAGAAAATGTGCAAAATTTTAAAAAAATTTTGCACACAAGTAGGTAGGCAACCGCTTAAAGTATTTCTGATGCGGTTGCCTTGGGTAGGGATAATGGTAGCGAAAGGGTATAGTGTAAGAAAAGCGGAGCAGGGGGATTTAGCTGCGGTTATGCAGGTGGAACGGCAAAGCTTTGAAGAAAACATCGTTGAGGCTGAAAACGTTTTTGCCGACCGCATCGCGTATGTTTCCGATTGTAATTATGTTCTTATTAAAGCAGGTACGCAATCGGTGTGCGGTTACTTCACTGCTGAGCTATGGGATGCCTCACCGATTGTAGCCGATGCATTTGCGTTAGGGCATTCGGTACGGGAACGTCATCAACCTGCAGGAACGGTGCTGTATATATCTTCTTTTGCACTGTTGCCGGAAGTACGCGGACAAAGCATTGCCGAAAAATTCTTTGTCGTCGCTATAGAGCATATCATTTCCGTTTTCCCGCAGCTGAAACGAATTATTCTGCTTGTGCATGAGGATTGGCATAAAGCGATCCGGATTTATGAAAAACAAGGTTTTATCCGCATTCAGATCTTAGATCAGTTTGCATGGTTTGGAAACAAACGGGCATTTATCTACGAAAAAACGATATAACAAATTCTGAGAATTGAATTGTGGCGTCTAATCTAACCGGTAATGCGGGGTCAACCTAATACTTAAACTTGCCGTCACATTCTCCTCGAATCATAATAATATGCTTTGCCGAATAAATCCATACTATTGCCGCGTAAGCGTAAGCGTCCATATCTGCAAGTAAAAAATTCTGACATCCTAATGCCATATTCTGATAGACGGATTACACTCAGTTGTTTCACATTCTGATTTCAGTGCTTATATCTGTATGATGTTCGGAGCCTCCATAAGTGTTTTTTTCTTAAAAGTGCCGATTTTTCAGTTCTTTTCCTAAATTCCATTCTTGGCATATATCTTGCTATAACGAAGTTACAAACTAAGATTGTGGCAAAGGAGAAACGTATGCAAGCGAATATAGTGGAAACGATACTGGCGGATTTTTCCCGGCAAAATAAACGAAAAAAAGCCATAGATACGCTGTTTCAATATGTGTATTTTAATCTCGGTGAATTCGGAATCTACTGTGCATGTGAGGATATGCGAAGCGATTTTTTGCTGTGGCTCTATCCGAAATTGGATGATATTGTAGACGGTTATAATCCCGAGCGATCGATATTTCCTACGTACTTGCGGATGTCTCTTTCATATAGCTGGAAGTGTTTCTTGAGACGGAATCGTGAACAGGTAACGTATGCAACAGTTGCTCAAGACGATCAACAACGGCTGGTTAAAACAATACAGGATGAACAGGACGGGCTACAAACGTATGAATTATATGCGGCAAGTCCTCCGCCTTCATACGGTGTTTCTCCTGAGAAAAAACAGTCCATTCAAAAAACCATTAAATGGGGGAGAAAAAAGAAGGACGTTTATACTCGCTATTTTTTAGTTTTGCTTTGTAAAGCTTGTTTTTATATTGATGAACAATTATTACGAACCGTCGCTAAGCATTTAGGTATACCGATACGGAAGATACGGATGCTAATTGAAGAAGTTAAAGAGTTGACCGATAAACGAGAGGCTGTTTATCGTGAATGGGAGGCTAAGCGGGATTTTTATTATGTGCGGTATAAAAGTGCGACTCTTCAGCTACGTAAAGTTGACGAAGCTCATGCATCTGTAATCAGGCGCCTGAAAAATCAACAAGCATACAGTTATGCGCGTTGGCAGGGATATCTTAAACAGATTAACGAGTACACACGAGGTCCGAGTAACAGGGCTCTGGCAAAGCAGTTGGGTATTTCCCGCACGACGATTGACAACGACCTTGTCGAGCTTAAAAAAGCGTGTTATGGTAAGAAATGCACGTATACTTAGCAAGCGGCAACCGGCATAAGCAGGAAGAGTTCGCCGCTATTTTAAAAGAGCATCACATCAGCCTTCCCGTCGATGCCGGCATTATATTTGATCCCGAAGAAACGGGAACAACCTTTTTGGAAAACGCATTATTAAAAGCCCGAGTATTATATGAAAGTGTGCAATGCCCTGTAATTGCCGATGATTCGGGGCTGTGTATCGATGCACTTGACGGTAAGCCCGGCATCTATTCAGCCCGCTACGGCATGAAAGACGGTGTGCAGCTGGATGCTCACGCACGGAATATGCTAGTGTTACAGCAGATGGAAGGTATAGAGAACCGCAGCTGCCGGTTTGTCTGCTGCATTGCGGTAATGCTGGACGCTCACCGTTTTTTCACAGTGCAAGAAACCTGCGAGGGAGTGATTGCCAAGTCGGAAATCGGCCGGCATGGCTTCGGCTATGATCCGATTGTATATCTTCCAAAGATCGGTAAAACGGTTGCGGAATTGACGGCACAAGAAAAAAACGAGTTGTCCCATCGCGGAAAGGCCGGCCGAATTGTCGCTCAACTTCTGAACACTATTTCGTAACATCCGTTACCGCATGTTTTTGTTGCATATGATATAATTGTAACACTATGAATCTTCTGATCGTTTCCGGCCCGCCGTCTTCGGGCAAAACAAGTGTTATTCTAAAGACAATCGAGGCGCTGCGTACGCAAGGACTTCGTGCCGGAGTGGTGAAATTTGACTGCCTCTACACCGACGACGATGTGTTGTACGAAAAGGCCGGTATTCCCGTTCAAAAAGGTATTTCCGGCTCGCTCTGTCCCGATCATTTCTTTGTTTCCAATATCGAAGAAGTGGTACAATGGGGCGTCAAGGAACAATTCGACCTTCTGATAACGGAATCCGCAGGCTTGTGCAACCGCTGTTCTCCGTACATTAAGAATGTCCTCGGCATCTGCGTTATCGATAATTTGTCGGGCATCAATACACCGAAAAAAATCGGCCCGCTCTTAAAAGCGGCGGATATTGTCGTCATCACAAAAGGCGACATCGTGTCTCAAGCCGAACGCGAAGTTTTTTGCGCCCGGGTCAATGCCGTTAATCCGCGGGCGGTTATTATGCAGGTAAACGGACTAACAGGGCAGGGGGCATTCGAGTTGAGTACCTTGCTGTTTAACCGCGACAAGGATATTTCGACGGTACAAGGAATGGAACTCCGTTTTCCGATGCCCGCGGCGTTGTGTTCCTATTGCTTGGGTGAAACGAGGGTAGGCGAAAATTTCCAGATGGGCAACATCCGTAAGATGAAGATTGCCGGGTCGCAGACAAATAGTTAAAACATCTTGCAAAAATTTTATGGGGGAACACTATGACCGCAGATACCGGTTTTGAAATACACAGCACCGCCGAAAAACGGATGGAACTTTCAAAAAAAACAATAGAAACACTCCTTGCGGAGTATCCTTTTATTGAAGATTTTTTTGCTGAAAACAGATTAACGGAGCTGCACATTCTGAATAATACGCAGCGCACTTTTGACTCTTTTCTACAAAGCCTTTCCGAAGAGCATTATGAAGATTATGCACTCGATAAAGAAGCTCTATCCCACGCGTTCTTTGAATACATCATTCAAATGGAACAGTTTTTAAATGGGGATGATGTTCGGAGTGTGCAGAGTCTTACAATACTGCCCGGTACGAATAAATCCGGCGAGCCTGAAAACTTTGAAGACCTCGTATTGTATCCGTCCCAGATTATTTCGATTGTCGGGCCGACCGGTTCCGGTAAGTCGCGGCTGCTTGCCGATATCGAGTGGACGGCGCAAAAAGACACGCCTACCGGTCGCGCAATACTTATCAACGGCGAAGTACCCGATAAAGCAATCCGGTTTTCGATTAACAACAAATTGGTTGCGCAGCTTTCTCAAAACATGAATTTTGTCATGGATCTCTCCGTACGGGAGTTTATCGAACTTCATGCAGAAAGCCGTTTGGTCGAAGATACGGAAGGCGCCGTCCAACGGATTATCGAAGCGGCAAATAAACTGGCAGGGGAGCAATTCCGGTTGGATACGCCGATTACCGCATTGAGCGGTGGACAGTCCAGGGCATTGATGATCGCCGATACCGCGATTTTAAGCTCGTCCCCGATTGTTTTGATTGATGAGATTGAAAATGCCGGTATCGATCGGAAAAAGGCTTTGCAGCTTTTGGTATCGAACGATAAAATCGTGCTGATGGCAACTCACGATCCCGCGCTTGCGCTCTATGCCGATAAGCGTATCGTGATTAAAAACGGCGGTATCCATGCGGTCATCGAAACTTCCGATCATGAGAAAGAACTGTTAAACGAGCTTGAAGCGATGGATGCAAAAATTCAAACAATGCGGAGTAAACTGCGTGCCGGTGAGCGGTTGTAGGTGAGCATTACCCAATTGTATCGCATTTAAAGCTTAAGGAAACTGCCCAAAAACTGTTTCGCAATCCGCTTTAGCGGATATAATACGATAGCGTTCCTTTAACTTTTCAGGTAGGTTTCAATCAAAAGATGCAGCTTGTGTTTTACCTCAACATAGTTTTCCGGCTTTCACACAGGTTGTAACGGCGCGTAGTATTTATTCGTGCGGAGGGTTTAATACCCCGACGCTTGCGTCGGGGTTGTTGATTATCTCTGCTTATTTTTGGGTAGATGCATCGCATATTTTCAAAAGGTTAAAAGGGCGATAAGCGTTTCCTCAATAAGCTCCTTACCCGCAAAATAGGTTCCCTGAATAGCGGAGCTGCTTCCGCCGCCGCGGCCGTTGAGCTGTTGATTTAATGTTTTTATGTGCGGTTTTAAATCGATGGCATTGCTGACGATGACGTAATTGTATGCCGTCGGTTGCACTTCTTCCGACTCAACTGAAATCGCTGATAATGCTGCGCAGGTGTGCATTCTTCCCGTTGCTAAAAGCAGATTGCAGAACGAGCGTAGATATTCGATACTGAGATTATCTTCAAAATAAAGAGGCGCACTCTCAGTATCTGCCGCCGACTCCGCTTTCTGTTTTAGATATTTTTCGGTCATCTCGTGCAGTTGCTGCCGGAGTTTTCCTTTTTCGGCATTTAATTTTTCCACCGCATCCTGCACTTCGGATGGCTTTGCCGATAGGCAGTGGGAGATGCCTCGTACTTGTGCCGTTTCTTGTTCGTATGCAAGAACTGCCTTTCTGCCGCAGAGCACTTCCAAACGGACGCCCTTTTTGCGGTTTGTAAAGTTGAGGATTTTAATCAAACCGATCTCGCCGGTTGTAGTAACATGCGTGCCGCAGCAGGCGCAGGCATCAAGTCCCGGAATGGTGATAATGCGTACGGTACCTGAAAGTTCTTTTTTACTGCGGTACTGCATTGTCTTGAGTTCTTCCGTATTCGGAAAGCTTTCTTGTATTGGAAGATTTGCACGGACAATTTCATTGGCACGCTGTTCCGCATCGAGTACCTGCTCGTCAGTCAACGGACCGCTAAAGTCGATGGTGATAAAACTTTCTCCCATGTGGAACCCGACGTTTTCATACCCGTAGGTTTGTGCGAGAATGCCGGTAAGGATATGCTCGCCCGAATGCCCCTGCATATTATCGCAGCGGTTTACCCAGTCTAATACTCCGTGGACCTTTGTTCCGACAGCGAGTTCTCCATCGGCAATATGCACGATGCGTTCACCTGCAAATTGCGTATCCGATATTCGGATAGCCCGTTCAGGCTGTCCTTCCGCAACAAGGCTGCCCCTATCGCCGGGCTGTCCGCCCCCTTCGGGATAAAATGCCGTATCCGACAGTTCTATCTCATACCCTCTCTCGGTTTTTGAACAAGCGATCACCGTTGCATCGAATTCTTTGATATACGGTTTCTGATAATAAAGTGCATGAAAGTTTTCCATAAAAGTTCCTTGTGTCGAATAAGTTAATTATACTCCGATACGGCAATAAATCCAATCATCCTTTATCTGTTGAATATAAGGTAAACGCTTAAAACTATCTGATGCGGTTACCTTCCGTTTGCACAAAATTTTGCATAAAATTTTGTGCTATTTTTTTTAAGAAGGATAAACGCATCAGGTAGAGTAGATAAAAAGCGCAGAAGCAATGGGGCTGTGAGACCATTTGAACCATCTTCAACTGTTGTACATCCGTGTACAACA
>CAJPTT010000077.1 GCA_905373565.1 uncultured Treponema sp.
GTTCCCGCCAAGCAAAACTCGAAACGGCAAAAACAATGCTTGCTATGGGCTATCCGCTTGGCGATATTTGCAAAATTGCTGGACTCTCACAAGAAGAAATAGCCAACATCAATTCATAATTTTTAATTTAAGATTATGCATTGTTACACGATATACATCGAAAAATTGACATTCTAAATGATAACAGCTACAATAAAAAATCGTTTACGAGGTAATTCATGGCATTATTTTTCCACGCATGTACGGGGCTGTCTTTTATTTTTTCTCTTTTATTACTCGTCAAGAATATGCATGGACTAGCTTTTGCGGGGAGCATTGCCGGTATCGTTTTTTCTTCGATGCTTGTGTATTCGCAATTGCGATTAAAGCGGAAAGGAACTTACATCTCACTAGTTATCACAAGAAAACTCTTTGACTACTGGCCGTTTGTTATGATTGCCTGCTTTATCTGCTCCCGTGCACTCGTCGAGCATTCGCCTTATATGCTGGATGCAACCCTTGCCCTGCTGTGGTTCGGTATCGTTATTTTAAAAGCAGTTACCGTTCATTATATGAAAAATAAACATTTGCAAAAATATTTCCCTGATATTACTCCCGATCAATTAAAGAAAAAGATGCTTCCGCTCAAGGGTAAAAAAAGCGGTGAAATACTAAAGTCAATATTTATCGAATTGCTCGAATGGGTAGATGCCGCTTTTTACGCGATCTTTTTTGTACTCTTAATCAATATCTTTATTTTTCAAGTATACCGCATTCCATCGGAATCTATGGTACCCGAATTTATGATCGGTGATACGGTTATCGGCGTTAAAACTCCTTCGGGGCCTTTTTTTCCGCTTTCTTCTTTTAGACTTCCGCAATGGAAAAAGTATCGGCGCGGCGACATTGTTATTCTGAACAACCCGAATTATCCCGACACGCCCAAGGCACGGCTTAAAACGTTTATGTCGCAACTGGTGTATATGCTCACGCTTGCACGAGTGAACCTTAACACCGATGACAACGGCAAACCGAAAGCGGATCCGCTGGTAAAGCGGGTTACCGGACTTCCCGGTGAAAAACTGATGCTGGTCGACGGGGTTTTGTACGTTAAACACCGCGACGATACCGAATTTTTACCGGTAGAAGAAGATGGCCTCTATGCAAATTGGGATTTAGCGAGCCTCTCTGCCTCGGATCGTCGCTTAATCAAAGATATATACATCAGCTCCGAAGAACTGCGTATATTGGAAGCCGTTGAAGCGCAGCGGAAGGATCTTAACTTAAACGATGCGGTACAGCAAGCTCAATTGCTGATTAGACGTCTTTCTCTTTTAAAGGATCATAAGGATACTGCAGCCACTGCGGATATCCTGCCGGAAGCAGGATATGAGATGAGCGCTCTCTTCCGCGCCAACGATACGATAAGCCGCGAAATTTTAACCACCAACGGCGGGCTTGCATGGTTCCGCAATTTTATGACGAGTTGGAATTCCTATTGGCAGAGCGGCGAGACACAGCAGGCTTCATTATACGAAAAACGGTTTGCGCAGTTGAATGCGCTTATCAAACTTTGCTTCGGTAAAATCGTTATCCGCAATATTGAGCTTTTCCGTGCAAACGTTACGGCGGAGCAATTCATCAACGACGAAGTGCGGAACAGTCTCTTACAAGAAGCGCAAACCTATGCCTTTTATCTTGTATGGACTAATCAGCGCAACATGAATGTATTCCCTGCCGGACAGGATGAATATATTCCTGAAAATGCGTATTTTATGATGGGGGATAACCGGTTTAATTCAACCGATATGCGCCATACCACTGTTTTTAAGCTGACCTCCGTAGATAAAAACGATGCACGGTCCATTCGATTTTTAAGTAACATTGAACCGAAATATGTCCCTGCGGAAAAAATACTCGGTACGACGATACTGCGGGTATTCCCTTTCTCGCGATTTGGAGCTTTATAAATGCAATTGGCACCCGCGCAAGAACAGATTAACGCATGGTTTAAAAACCTTGGGTTTCCTTCTTTATTGATGCATGAGCCGATGGCTCATTTTGACTTTACCACCGATACACGCCGTATTCTCGTAGTAGGGCCGATGGGTTCCGGAAAAACAGAATATGCGGGACACGTATGGCGGGATGCACAAGTCGCCCGTACTAAAAGCGGCGCCGTGCAAAAGCTGACCAGCGGAGCAAATTCTCAAAAAGATTTGTTTGACCCTGCAAGCGGTATCGGCTCGGCGGATAGGCGATATACCTTTTTTGCACGCTACAGCTTAGATAAAGAGCGTTTTCCCGATTATCCTGATGATGCGCTTGCCTACCGCGGCGGCTACCAGCGGTGCGGGGAACATATTGCGACGGTCGGTAATTCGTTTGCGCTCGAAAAGCTGTTGCAGGAAAATCCGCATATCGGTACATGGATTATCGACGAGGCAGCTTTTTATGATGAGCGGCTCGCATACGTGATTAAAAAAGAAAGCGACCGCCGCGGCCTTGTGTTTGTGATGCCGACCTTGCTGCTAAACTTCCGCGGTGAAATTTTCAACGCGACGGCGCGGCTTTTGGTAGAAACGGCAACGGAAATATATCCGTTCTCCGCTTATTGCGAACATCCCGACTGCCTGCAAAACGGATATAACACCTATCGGTATTATATTGTAAACGGTATCGAATGCCCGGCGCTCTATTTTGATCCGCTGATTATCATCGGAGGAGACCGCAAAAAAGAAGACCCCTTTGAACCGAATTACTGCACCCGCTGCGACCGGCACCATTTTTTGCCCGGCAAGCAGTACACGTTCTTTACGTTAAAGCCGCTGGGAATAGAAGCAAGCAGAGGAAATATGCAGCCGCTTTTGAAGGAGCTTGCCGCTATTCAAGATGATATGGAACGCTCCGAATTGTTTAATACGTTTAAGACCGAATACCTCGACTGTGCCAATCCTTCGCCGGAACGGATGAATGCGCTCCGTGTCCCCTGCATTGCGGAACGAGCGCTTATCTTCCTTTTTGCCGAGCAAAATCTGCTCTCCGCCGATCAAATGCGGACATTGGTAAAAGAATTGCACTTAAACAAGGAATACCTTGATAAGCGGCTGTCCGATAACAAACGGCCGCTTGTGTGGAACTGAGATGGTTTTTAATGCCCAGTTTTTCAACCATTTCCTTATAGCAGCAAAAACTTCAGGAAATTGCACGTTATTTACTTCTATGCCGTTGCCTTTTAAAAAACCGATCAAAAAGAGCTTTAAAAAAATAATAATCGTAAAAATTACCTTCAGTGCAAAAACATCGCTGCTGCGTGGAACCACCGCCATCCGTGGCGGGTCTGGTACGATTACCCTGCGCTTTACTTCTTCTTTAAATACTTCACGCTGTCGAGGGCGACGGCGGCGATGATGATAAAGCCTTTAAACACGAACTGTAAGTTGGTGTCGATGCCGAGGAAGGTTAAGCAGTACGTTAAACCGGTAAAGATGATAACGCCGAGCACCGCGCCTTCCAGCTTACCGATACCGCCGTTAAACGAAATACCGCCGACTACGCAGGCCGCGATTGCGTCCAGCTCATACCCCTGTCCGGTACCCGCGCTCGCATTTGCCTTAAACGCCTCGAAGAAGGCGCCGAAGCCGTAGAAAATCCCTGCCATAATAAACACGCTCATCGTTACCTTGAATACGCTGATACCGCTCACACTGGCGGCTTCGGCATTACCGCCGACCGCGTACATATTCTTGCCGAGTACGGTCTTATTCCAGATAAACCACGCAATCGCGATGGCAATAACCGCAGGGATAATCAGCTTGGGGAAGGTTACCAATTCGCCGCCTACAACGCCGAGCTCCCACCGGCCGCCGAAAAAGTCCTTAATACCGGCGTCGATGGAACCGACCGGCGTACCGCTCGTCCCGAAGAACAAAAGACCGTAGATAATCAGCTGCGTCGCGAGCGTCGAAATAAAGGGGTGAATTTTCAGCCACGCTGAAAAGAAGCCTGCAAAGGCGCTGAATATCACGCAGAAAATAATGGAAATTCCGAGGGAAAGCACTACCCGTACCGGCATCGCCAGCGCGGTAAAATCCCACGGCCCCATACCGAAGAACGTTACAATATTCGTTCCCGGATGGAGAATTAAACCGGTAACAACCGCGCCCATCGCGACCATACGGCCGACACTCAAGTCCGTACCGGCAAGCAGGATAAGCCCCGCAACGCCCAGCGCGTAGAACATACGCACCGAAGATTGCTCCAAAATCGTCAGGATATTGGAAATTGTCAATAAATTTCCGCTTCCCGAAAGCGGAGCAACGATAATACACACCACAAAGAAGATTGCAATCGCAATGTACAATCCGTTCGCTAAAAAGAACTGCGCGGGGGTAAACTTATAAGCGTAATCTTTTAAGCCGAGTTTAAAATCCTCGGCAAAATTGGTTTTACTGTTGCGCAAATGGATATTTTTCTGTACCCGATCGACATAGACTTGATGCTTTGCATTTTTACACTTCCACAATGCCGTCTGATACTGATTTTTCGCATCGAAAAGCGCGGATTTCAACGCATTGTTTGCAGCGGTCAATTCCTGCTGCGCTTCCCGCCGTTCTTCCTCGGAGTTTTTCCCTGCAAAAGCGGCGGTAATCTCCTGCTTCTTTTTCTCCGCCGCCTCCGTAATGCTCTGTACCTTCTCCGCGTATTCCTGCTTATACCGCGCCGCCTTTGCATTTTCATTCTTTTTTACTTCCTGCTCAAAAGCATCGGAAAGCGCATTCACCCGCTGTATCGCCTTATGCGTCAGCTCTTTTTCTTCATCTTTATACCGCGCCGCAACGGTCTTAGCCTCTTCAATCTCTTTACGATAGGCTGCAATCCGGGTGTTTTTTTCCTCGGCGCTTATCAATTTATTTTTGCGTACGGCGGAAATCTCCTGCGTCAATGCGGAAACCTTGTTCACTCCGTTTTCGCGCAACGCATCAAGCCGATCCGTATACTCGGCAAGAACGGCATCTTCGTCCAAGAGCTTTGCCGTATCCGCCTGTGCAATTTGTTCCTGCGTAAACGTGTACTGTGTGCTATGTTCAGGTGTATCTTTCATTCTATCCTCCGGTAAATTTCCGTGTTCAATCGTATTCAATAGTAGGTAGTTCTAAAAATCCAATCTGAGTTTTTAGAGTCACCTCGTTATAGGCTATACATCATAAGTATCGAGCGGAAAGCCGCAACAGCGCTTCCTGATCGGTGGTAGCGGTATCGACAATACCGGCAAGGCGGTAGTTCGACATAACGGCAATGCGGTTGGTAATGCCTAAAATTTCCGGCATCTCACTCGAAACAACGATAATCGTCTTTCCCGCTTTCGCCATATTGATAATAAGCTGATAAATTTCGTACTTCGCCCCGACGTCGATACCGCGGGTCGGTTCATCAAGCAACAGAATATCGGGCTGGCGTTCAAGCCATTTGCCGATAATCACCTTCTGCTGATTCCCCCCGCTCAACGCGCTAATCAGCTCATCCGCAGAAACACACTTTGTGTGCATCGTCTTTATTTCACGGTCGGCAGCCTCCTGCATTTTGCGGTTTGACAGCACGCCGAATGTTTTATAGGTTTCGAGATTTGCAATAACGGTATTAAATTTAATGGACGCTTTGGCGAACATCCCGTTGAACTTTCGCTCCTCGGTTACCAGCGCAAAGTTATAGTCCATCGCCTCCTTCGCATTGGAAAAATGAAGCTTCTTACTGTCCAAGAGCATCTCGCCCGATGCAATAGTGCGAAGACCGAAGATACTTTCCAAAAGCTCGCTCCGCCCCGCGCCGACCAGCCCGTACAACCCGAAAATTTCTCCCTTTTTTACCGTAAAAGAAATATCCTTTAGCTGAGGTTCATAGCGGGTCGTAATATTCCGCACCTCAAAATAATCCTCCCCGACCTCATTATCCACATCGGGGAAGCGCTTTTCCAACGAACGCCCGACCATCGCCGAAATCAACTCATTCATATTCGTATCGTGAATATTTTTTGCCAGCGTCAGCCGCCCGTCGCGCAGCACCGCCACCTCGCTGCATATCTGAAAAATCTCATCCATCTTATGAGAGATATATACAAACGATACGCCCTTCTTGCTTAACGACCGTACAATAGAAAATAGTTTAATAACTTCCGGTTCCGTCAAAGAAGACGTCGGCTCATCCAGCACGATAACCTTCGCGTTATACGAAACAGCCTTCGCAATCTCTACCATCTGCCGCTGCGAAACGGACATTGTACGCATAATCGTGCGTGCATTCACATTCATTTTAAGAGACGCAAACAGCGCGTCCGCATCCTTTTGCATCTTCACTTCATTAACCGCGCCGAACCGGACAGGATACCTTCCTAAAAAGAGATTATCCATCACAGTACGGTCAAGGCATTGGTTCAGCTCTTGATGCACCATCGCCACACCGTTTTCAAGCGCATCCTTGGGAGACTTAAAATCAATCAAGTTATTCTCAAGGAAAAAGCGTCCTTCGTCTTTCGCATAAATCCCGAACAGACACTTCATCATCGTCGATTTTCCGGCGCCGTTTTCTCCCATCAGTCCGACAACCGCTCCTCGTTTCACCGTCAAACTGATATTTTCCAATACCTTGTTTTTAGCAAAAGACTTTGAAAGATTTTTAATTTCAAGTACCGTGTCTTCCATACCTATTCCTTACATGGTTTTTTTCGGTTTCGGAGCGCAAAGCCCCCTGTGCAGTACATTCAACAACTTTTTTAATTTTATGCCTTTGATACATTCTACGGTAAGCATTGCTTCCGCCATAGGACAATATGTATCGAATGATGGAGAACAATGCCTGAAAAAAACGGTAATGCATAACTTATCATCTTCTGAAAATTATGCATTACCCATTATACATTACTAATTACTAATACTTCAGCTTGCCGGTGTAATCTGCGCCGGAGTTGGTCTTTACCATATTGACGGCGAATGCGTCAAAGTTGTTCAGGTTGGTAAAGCGATCCAAGCAGCTGGACTCGTTTTGTCCGTCGCCCTGTACGATGGTCAGGTCGATGTTCAAAAGCGGAGCATAGTATTTGAGCGCCGGAACATACGAAGACGAAAGGAAGTTATCGGCAGAGTTGTAGATGGTCAATAACACCTTTTTCTTATCCGCCTGTGTCTGCTTGATGCCTGCATCGCGGCTGCCGCCGGAGTAGTTCTGCCAGTTTTCGGCGTTTACGCCTGAGTTTTCCGCCATAACGGCTTTTACGTCTGCCCAGTACTGTACGGGTGCGGTGATCTTATTGCCGTATTTGTCGGCAACGGAGATACCCTTGGTGTATACGTCCTCTCCGGTTAAACCGTCGAGCAAGTTGCGCAATACTTGCAGCGTCGCAGTTGCCTGTGCGTCTACGTTCTGAGAAACGGTTCCCGAGAGTTTGCCGTTTCCGATTGCTTCGATCGCGTCTGCGTTTGCATCATAACCGAAAATCGGAACGCCTGCCGGATAGTTTGAAGCCTGTAAACAGCCCATTGCCATACCGTCGTTGTTGGAAACAACCATGTCGATCTGGTCTGCAAATTTAGTTGCCCAGCCGCCCATTGCTTCGGTCGCGGCGTTTGCATTCCATGTAGAACCGTCGGTTCCGGTCATTGCTTTTCCTTCAAGCTCTACGACCTTTAAGGTTTTTCCTGCGATAGTGATAGTACCGTTTTGAACAACACCGGGGTCGGTGGAATTTGCCCATGTACCGAGCGCCCGTCTGATACCTTCCGTTCTCGCTTTGGAATCGTTATGTCCGACGTCGCCGATGCACAATACATAGCCTAACACGCCGTCGCCGTTGCGGTCGATCGAAGCGTCAGCCTTTGCAAGGTAGTCCATAATCAATGCCCCTTGAACGGCACCGCCGCCTGCAGCGTCAAAACCGACATAATAGGTCTTGTCGTTCCAGTTCATCGTCGTCATATCGATTTCACCGGTCGTCGGATCGGACGGCTGCCGGTTAAAGAATACGAGCGGTTTATCCTTGTTGGCAGTAGCAGCGGTTTTTCCGCCGCAGCCTGCAAGAACCAAGAGGCTGCACGCCAGCACAGCCAATACAACTTTGTGAGATACTTTTGAAACATAGTTCATAGATATCTGCCTCCTCAAAATAAGTCGGTATTTAACTTTAACTGTGCTCTTTGAGCGGTAGAAGTTAAATCTCCGTACAATTGCGTATTATACTATATAAATAGAAATTTTCAAAACCTTTTTTACTTTTTGCAAATAGACAGGTATCTACTTCGTTGCTCGTTCAGCGAAGTACGTCCGTGTACTTCGCTGAACACAAGTTTGATCGGTGTCAAACTTGTTTCTGCTTAATACGCGCGGCATCCATGCCGCTTCTGAAGATCCTCAACGTATCAAAACCGCCACGGACGGCGGTGGTTCCAAGCAGAATCGAGTTCGCACTGCGAACTCGCAGCTAAAGAATGAACACGGACGTTCATTCTTTAGCGTGCCTGCGGTTAATTTGTGCTCGCGCCTCGTATCTATCCTGTCTATTTGCAAAAAAGCTGTGTTCTCGCAAATATACGGCACATCTACGGCGTCATACAGCAAAAAAGTGTCCTCAACGTATCAGAACGGACACGGATGTCCGTGTACACTATTCAACAGCGCCACGGACGTTGGTGGTTCCATACAGAATCGAGTTTGCTTGCAAACTCGTAGCCCACGAATGTACACGGATGTACATTCGTGGGCGAGGCATCTACGGCGTCGCTATCCTTTGCGGTAAATTTTTAGAAAAATACGCTAATATCCTCATTTTCTTAGCCAAAAACCTT
>CAJPTT010000078.1 GCA_905373565.1 uncultured Treponema sp.
CCTACAGGAAATTTTCCTGAAACTACTATCTTTTGAAAAAATCTTAAAGCTTTTGTAAGATTAGATTTTCCGGAAGCGTTTGCGCCATAAATTGCAGCCATTTTTAATACATCTTGTTTCTTGTTGTGAATGATATGTTCAGGATTTAACCGTACTTTGCCGGGAATCATTGAAAATTCATGACTTAAGGGTTTTCCGGTTTCAGGGTCATTTCTTTCATAAAAAGATAGAAAATTTCGCACATTGAATCTAACCAACATATAAACCACCTAAAGTGAAGAAATCGTATAAAAATCAATATAACATAATAATCGGATAAAATACAGTATAACTAAAGTGAAAATTTCACATTTACATCTTGACGGTTTGTTTTTTATTGTATATATTTTTCTCAGTGATTTACTCACGGAGAAACGTTGTTCCTATAAAAAAGGGCTAAGAACAGTTCCCGCTGCTCATAGCCCTTGAAAATCCTTTATCACTCTGAACGAGTCATAAATTACCCCTCGATAACCTGTATCTCAAATTCCAACTGGGGCATACACTCCGCTAAATCGCTTTGAATCCGTTTGAGCGCGTCTACACGCATATCGGCGGACGTATTGGCATTTCCTTGAATGATAAAGATTGCATTTTTTGTCCCGTCATCAAATTTATAGTGTTCCCCATCCCGGACGTCTAGCCATGCCATAATACCTTTTGAATCGCGGTACACGTAATCGGTTTTAGCGACATGCTTTTCCGTGGATAGGATGGGAAGAAAAACACCTTCTTCCTTATTAACGGTAAACTCTATCTGCCCGTCTACTTTAGCAAGGTCATGTCCGCCTATTGCCAAAAGCGAACGTAACGACTCGACGTTATAAATATCGATAACACTATTGATGTGCGGAATAGAACCGCGGTGCTGAATGTTTCGGATAAGAGCCGGAACGGTCGGCATATATTTTTTGATACTGCGCCCCACACTTTGCAGCATATCAGTGTATCCTTGAATAACCGGATGATTGAATACTTCATCAACATCGCATTTTAATGCCCATTCTTCCATCTCTTTTTGCTTCTTTAAAAAAGCCTCTGATAAGGGAGCTTGCGGGTCTACATTTTTTGCAATGCCGATCACAATGCTTTTAATCCCAAGCGCGGCAATACTTTCATCCATAATAAATTTCATAGCAGAGAGCCTCCATACTATTTTATTCAGTATAAGTATATTGATTATACCATTGACTTTAAAATTTTTAAAGAATCCGATATTGTTTTGTACATATTCTTTTATAGACTCTAAATAATACTATATGATAAAGGGACAAACTTTTAGGGAGAATGAGTATGACATTCAAAGAAAGAATGAGCGAAATTATGCAGAGTATACGGGCAGCAGCCGTAAGTTCTCCTGCCGTATTCTTTTTTATATCGGCAGCAGGCATATCTCAGCTCTTTTATAAATATATTCCGAATGCGATACACTTAAATGTTCTATTTTCGTTTTCGGTCGTTTTGCTATGCAATGACAGGATAAAAGCAGCGACAGCCCGTACAAAACTGATGATCTTCTGCGGTCAAATTGCTGTCCTCACCGCAATGTATTTTACAGGGCTTTTTACCCTCAATAAAAACGTTGAATTGGCTTATATATCGTTAATATGCTTGTACTGCATTTGCGCTTTTATCTTCTTTTTCCCTGCAAAAGACTTTCTTACAGAATTTAAATTGCGATTTATTCATTTTCTTGTTTCGTTGCTGTTTTTCGCAGCTGTCTATTGCGTACTGCTTGTTATAATTTTTTTTATTAACGCAATTTTTGATCTTGATATTGTTTTTACCGAAAGCACTATTTTTCGCATTGCCAATGCAGCAGCGACGGTTAGCGCCCTTACTGTGTTTGCTGTATACCGGACAAAGCCGCTCGTACACTCGAAGTTTTTTAGCCTGATGTTTCAAAAACTGCTGCCGGTTTTACTCGTACCGATCGGTATCCTCGGTCTTGTATATCTGATAAAGTATGCGCGTTTTCCGTATTCTACCGAGGGGATATCTTTCCCATTATACCATCTTGTACTCGGCAGTATCGTGCTCTGTCTTTTGATGATTCAACATTTTAAAGACCGGCAGGGTATTGTGCGGCTGATGCTCGGTCTCCTTGGTATTGCATCACTTCTGTTTATTGCCGCTTTGCTGCGCGATCGAGCGATCAATGCTTGGAAGTATGGAGGAATCGGCTTTAGCGTATCCGATAAACCGCCGCTGCACGAAATCGCAATCAACAGCCTTTTAGCGATGTATTTTTTTTATGCAGCATTAAGCGGGAAAAACATAACATCGCAGCTTCGCACCGTAACGGCGCTTATCACGATTATCCTCTTTTTGCCGGTAGTAGGCTTTTACAATTTTGCTTATTTTGAACAAAAAGATATCATAAAAACCCGCAGCGCTTTAGAGGAATTTATACGGGAACGAAACCGTCAGACTACTAATGATAGTGATAACACACCGCGTTTTGAATATTTTTCTCAACATTATCCTTTAGAAAATGAACCGCCGGAAAATGTTGATCGAATTATCGATACCGGCGAATACGATGCAGTCCTTGTAAAAGTTCAACTGAAGTTAGATGCGATCCCCGCCTCTTCTATTCCCCGTCATGCGCAATGCCGGTACAAACAATTCTTATTTTCGATCGAACCGGATGGAAAATCCGTAAAAACAACCGATGATACGGACGGACAAATTGCAGTCATTGACTTCTATACACGGATAAAAACCGACAGTACGAAATTCGCCGATTCATCGCATGACATCCCATTCATCTATGAAGATAAAAAGATGAAAATTATCGTTCGCTATGCTTCTTACTCCGAAACCAAATCCGCACGTATTACCTTCGATGCCTATATCAAAAAAACATCGACAATACCGAAACGGTAGTAAGACAGAAAGCTCTTACAATATTTTTTGTGCATTTGCTTAAAAAATCTTCTTTTATTATACGATTTTCCTAAAGTGTATAAAAAAAATACCGATTATTGGAATAGTGGAGGGATCGATATGGTATCGAATTATGTACCGTTGTCAACATTGTCTTATGCGGCAATGACGAGCATTTCGGCCGGAGGACGTGCATATCTTCCGGTCGATACAAAACAAGTTGTTTATTCTCATTTCCAATATGTTTCCGGAGTACCGCGTACTAAGGATCAAAACGGCATCAGTATCGGAAAGCTGAAAATTTTAAATACGCTCATCGATCAGCTGGTTAGAATGCGCGAAAACGAACGGGAAAACAAGCTGTTAACGACAAATTCCGATGAAAAAACGCTGGATGCGATGATTGAGTATGTCAACACTAAAATCCATACGGAAATAACGCTTTCAAAGAACACCGGATATACTTCCTCGTTGCCGGAGCCTGCCCACCTGCTGGATTTAACGGCATAACGACAAAGCTTTTTTCATAAACGCCCCTAAAAACTCCGTCCGCGTGTTTTTCTCTTTGCAGAGAACTTGCGATTTTTTTCATAAAAGAGTAACATAGCGGACATGGACGTCATTGCGCGGTATCCTGAATTTTCTCCGTTATCCCTTGAAGCTGTACAAGCGATTAGACCCGATTTACAGCTGTTGAAAGACGGTATGTCGGAATTAACCTTCGGAAGTTTGTATTTTTGTAGAAATTTTTATAAATATAAGATAAGCAGATTTAACGAACACACGCTGATCTTTTTAGGCGAAGAGCGGAAAACACCGTTTTTTTTCACCATAGGTGACCCAATCCCGCTTGTAACACTTAAAGAGCTGTATGACGACTGTGCTTATTGGAAGTTAATCTCGGAATCCTATTTCATCGATAATGCAGCCCTTTTCCAAAATTTTAAAGAATCTCCTATAGAAGACAGGGATAATTTCGATTACCTGTACACCCGTCTTTCGTTGAGCACTCTTTCCGGAAAACAATTACATAAAAAAAAGAACCATGTAAACGGTTTTTTAAGCAATTACCCTGATTTTACGCTAAAAAAACTGGATAGCGATACCAAAAACGACGCATATAAAATCTTAGACATTTGGGCAACGGAGCAACCCGATCTCCAAGGAACCGATTATGAGGCAGCACAGCAGGCACTAGCCCTACCGGAAACGGAAGGCTTTACCGGCCTTATCCTGTACGCACAGGGTATGCCGATAGCATGGTGCTTGGCTGAATTGGCAGCTCAAGGAACTACGGCCGTTGTTCATTTTGAAAAAGCACGAACCGATTTTAGGGGCAGCTATCAATATATTAACTACGCCTTTGCACAATCGCTTCCCGAACACGTAGTATACATCAACCGTGAGCAAGACTTGGGAGACGAGGGGCTGCGTCATGCAAAAATGAGCTACAAGCCGGCAGGTTTTGTTAAAAAATATCGGCTTGATAAAGGAGCGCTTTGAAACTATGAAGTTAGTCAGCACTCGAAACAGTACTCATGCGGTTTCTTTTAAACATGCAATCTTTGATTGTATGCCTGCCGACGGCGGTTTATATGTTCCGTACTCCGAACACGATTTACGATCGTGGATATTGCATATGAATGAACAAACGACCTTTTCGACCATAGCAGGCTCGTTGACTGCCGCATTGCTCAAAGAAGAGATCAGTCCGGTTATTTCCGAACGGATTGCAGCAACAGCGTTTCAGGACTATAGCCCGCGGCTTCGGCAACTTGATGACCGTTTGTTTTTGCTGGAGCTGTTCCACGGTCCGACCGGCAATCATCGGGATTTCGGCTTTTTATGGCTCGCTTCTGCATTGGAACATCTGCTGACGATAGATGAAAAAAGCGCCATCGTGATTGCATCCAGTACCGGAGCAGGCGGCAGAAGTATGGCTGCAGCATTCGGGAATAAGAAGTACCTTAAATTGATTATTCTATACCCGAAGGGCTACGCAAAAGGGCTAAAGCCCGAGCATTTATTCCGAAACGGCGGTTCCGTCTATCCCGTAGAGGTTGAAGGAGACACTGCCGCAGTCGAAGACCTTATCCGCTCTATTTACCAAGAGCGGCAGCTCATAGAAAAGTATAACCTGACGCTGGCGAATACCGTCAACATCGGGCGTATTCTGCCGCAGGTGTTTTTCTATATGTTTGCGTTTACCCGTATAAAGGCACGGACTGCAGGGGAAATATTCTATGCGGTTCCGTCGGGCAACTACGGTAACCTTGCAGCCGGCCTCTACGCATGGAAGTTTTGTTTACCGGTAAAAGGTTTTATTACCGACGCGACGGAAGTGCTTAATTGCGACGGAACCGGAAGCTGCCGTTGTGGTGCTTCTTCAATTCCGCTCGCAGAACGCGGCCCCGCCGACCCTGCCGTTCCTTCCAGTATCGAACGGCTTGAACAAGTTTTTACACTCAGTCCCGCCATTATGAAATCGATTATTTTCCCAGCGCAGGTTTCGGATGCGGAAGCACAAACGCTTATCAGCGATTCCTATCGGCGCTACGGCATCATGTTCGATACGGCAACCGCCCATGCATACTCAGCGGCACAAAACCGAAACATATTCCGGCAGCGGAGCGGTGAATCCCTCGTGTTGGTCTCGAAAGATCACCCCGCCTTTGAAAGCGAAATTCTTACCCGAATATGCGGCGAATCCCCGATAATGCCCGAATATCTGCACGGTATAGATACATCTATTCCGAATGTGCCGCTCATTAAAGGAACAAAAGAAGAACTCATCAAAATTCTCAATACAATAAGTGAGGTACAATAATGCCATACAAATTAGACGGTGCAAAATTCCCTACGTTGGAAGACTTAGTCGAAGCGCTCTATCCGCTCTATGCCGACAAAATGAGCGAAGAAGAATTTAAGAAGTATGCGGAAGAGAACGCCGAAAAGAGTTAAGACAGAGTTGTTGTAATCGGACATCTTTCAAGAACTGATTCGCAATCCGTGTTAGCGGATACGATAATTACTTCCTTACAGAACAAGTCGATAGGCTTGCAGTTTTTAGAGATGCCAACCGTTTTTATGGGGAATGTCTATGACTTCTTTCACAAAGACGATTAAGCTCTTTTTTTAGAGATTATTTGGAGATTGTAATGGACTATTATCACGGCTTCCTCAAAAGAAGCGCCACATGGTTTATCATATGCTGCATTGCAGCGTTTGTTCCGGCCTTTCTTTTTGCAACACAAAAACCGGTTACCGAATCGGCACAGGGTACCCTTTCCGGTGATTATGTTATTTATCGCGATTATTCATGGAAAGCCCCTACGTGGATAGGGTTTTTATACTATAACGATGAAACCTATGGAGCCTTTATCCATACTCAAGCACTGGAAAAAAACAGTACCGTATCCATCTTGTTCAGCGGTAATATTGATAAAGGAAAATTATCATTAACCGGTCAGCAAATTATTTCTTCTATTACACCTGATGATACGCTGAGTGTTAATTATTTAATGGAGCTTTTGCCGAAACTCTATGAGTTTAAAACCTTTCCCCGAAGCCGCGGCGGGAAAGCGGCATTCGGAACGACAACGATACGCAAGCGAATGGAAGAATTCGGCGGTACTGTTATTATGGACTTTCAATCTTTTATTCCCCTTTTTCACCTCAAAGCAATAACCGGTGCAAAAAAAGAAACGATATTGGAATTAACCGAAATCGGCTCTATTAACGGAAACGGAGAATCCGTGTTTTACGGTTACAGTCCGGTAGAACCTCAACAAGGGGCAAACGTATTTAAGCTTGATAAGACGGCAAAAAAAGAAACGATAACCGTATCGGACGTGGCTCTCCATTTAGACAGCCAATGGAAAAAGATCGCTGACAATTCGTTCCTATGTGGGAATACGGCGTTTTTAACCGTCAGCACGGTCAATTTGCCTTCCACCGAAAGAGAAAATCCGTTATCGGCCACGGAACAGCTGCTTCGAATGCTAACCGCATCAAGTCCTTATGTAAAAACGCTCTTGCCATACACGACCATCGAAGGAACGCAAAACTTTTTTACACTTAAGCAATCCGTATACGATGTCGAATCGAAAAAAACTTCAAAAGATATCAAGCGCTGCATTAAAAATAAAGGCGGCGGTTTTACCATTATCAGCCTGACGGTGAACAGCTACGCCTATAGTGCGGAGCAAGCGTATTTTAATGGACTTTTTTAGTTTTTGTGCTATACTACAAAGACATGATAGGCCATTTGCTTTTTGATATTGATAATACACTCTATTCTGCATCGAATCTGATGGAACGGAGAATTTCCGAACGGATGTTTCAATTTATTGCCGATTTTCTGTCAGTACCGCTGGATGAAGCCATAAAACTGCAACGTGCACGGCGGCATAACTACGGCACCACCCTTGAATGGCTCGAATGCGAACATCATTTAAACGACAGAGACACTTATTTTGAGGCGGTACATCCCGATTCGGAAATTTCCGAATTACAACCCGATCCCAATTTACGGAATTTTTTACTCTCATTGCAAATGCCGATGACGGTCTTAACCAATGCACCGATGGCACATGCCGAACGGGTTTTAAACTTCTTTAATATCAGTGATTTATTTCTCGGTATTTTTGATATTTCCTATAATCAGGGAAAAGGGAAACCGCAGCCGGAAGCCTTTACTAAACCGCTTGCGGCTGTGCATAAAACAGTCGAAGAAACACTCTTTTTGGATGACTGCCCCGCTTATGTTCAGGGTTTTGTTCAAATCGGAGGACAGAGCGTATTAATTGACGAAAAAGACAGGCATACGGATTTTACAAAAGGATCCAGCATACCTGCTATTAAGTCAATTTACGAGCTACCGATTCTATTGAAGCGGTTTTCCGTATAAAACGACAATTTTTAGGAGGAACAAAATGGACGGTTTGGTACTAAAAAACATGCTTGAAGAGCTAAAGCCCCTATTTGAGCAATATGCAAGTAAAGATAATATCATTACCGAAGAAAATGTACATAAATTGGAGAATCCTCATATCCGTTCAGTATTGGAATCTACCGTACAAAAGCTCCTATTGGACGGCTCAAAACTATACCCCGAAGCACATATCGTCGAATTTTTGAATGCAATTAAAGCCGGAAAGAAGGGAATAATCCTTTCCGAACACTACAGCAACCTTGACTTACCGATATTCCTCTATTTAATGGAACAAACGGGAGCGGCAGGAGAAGACCTTGCCCATCGCTCTATCGCAATGGCCGGGATGAAACTTACAGAAGAAGACCCGCTGATAGCAGCTCTTACCGAAGGATATGAGCGTATTGTCATTTATCCAAGCAGAACGCTTGCAGGGATCACCGATCCGGTACAACTGGAGGAAGAAAAAAAACGGAGCCGCAGTATCAATATTGCCTCGATGCGAACGCTGGAAGAAGTACGGAAAAAAGGAAAAGCCGTCATCGTATATCCGGCAGGGACTCGCTATCGACCGGGGAAGCCCGAAACAAAACGGGGAGTCCGAGAAATCGACTCATACATCCGAACATCCGATATAATGATGCTCGTATCTATTAACGGCAATTGTTTACGTATTTCGGATGACCCTTCCAATATGCTGGGCGATATTGTTTGCCAAGACAAGGTTATCATAGAGGTAAGTCCTGTTATCAACTGCAACGAATTCCGCGAGCGTGCAAAACAACGTTGCCATGAAGGAGATGATAAAAAGCAGGCCGTTGTCGATCTCGTTATGGAAGAGCTGGAAATTATGCATAACCGAAACGTATAAGGCAGTAGGGAGCGGCAATCTGTTTTTCAGCTGCAATAC
>CAJPTT010000079.1 GCA_905373565.1 uncultured Treponema sp.
CAATGAAAAGAAGTACTGGATTTTTAGATAAACTAATTTTGATTACTTACTTATTATAAATTATTTTGCTTGCATTTACAAAAAACTGTGCTATAATTATTTTTACCTTTGCAGGGAGATACGGCTGATAGTGTTTTTTTACGCGAAACAGCCTTTTGGGCGGTATGACTACCGTATCCTGCACTATAAGTTATAGGAGGCTTATATGTCCGTATTAAGTGTTACCAGTGAAATTAAAACGCTGCGTAAAGTATTGCTTCATAGGCCGGGGGCCGAACTACTTCATTTAACTCCCGACACTTTAGACGAACTGCTGTTTGACGACATTCCGTTCTTGAAGGTCGCTCAAGCAGAACACGACGCCTTTGCCAAGATTTTGAGAGATAACGGAGCCGAAGTTCTGTACCTCGAAGACCTTGCCGCAGAAGCAATTAAAAAACCCGAAATTAGAACTCAATTTATTGAGCAATTTATTAACGAAAGCGATGTTTATTCCGAAAAACACAAGGAAAGTCTTCGCGAACTGCTGAACAACATCAAAGATAATAAACAACTGATTTTAAAAACGATGGAAGGCATTGATATTAAAGAACTTAATATCAAAGGTAATGCCTCATTAGTTGACTTTGTCGGCGATTCCGATTCGTCAATGATTGTCAACCCCATGCCTAACCTGTATTTTACCCGCGACCCTTTTGCTACAATCGGAAACGGCGTAAGCTTGAATAGAATGTTCTCCGTTACTCGTAACCGCGAAACAATTTATGCCGAATATATTTTTAATCATCATCCCGATTATGCCGGTAAAGTACCCAAGTTCTATGATCGCTATGATCCGCCCCACATTGAAGGCGGCGATATCCTCAATATAAATGAAAAAGTTTTAGCTATCGGTATTTCTCAGCGCACCAGTGCAAATGCTATCGACGTTATTGCAAAGAAGATTTTCTTTAATAGCGATTCGAAGATTGAAACAATCCTTGCGTTTGATATTCCGGTAAGCCGTGCATTCATGCACTTGGATACGGTATTTACCCAAATCGATCACGATAAATTTACCATTCACCCCGGTATTCTCGGCCCGCTCCGCGTATTCACCATTACCAAAGGCGCTACGAAAGGCGAGTTGAAGATTGTCGAAAATGATACGACACTTGAGAAAACGCTTGCCCAGTACACCGGTACCGGCCATGCAGAGCTCATTCAGTGCGCAGGCGGCGATAGGATTGCGGCAGCGCGTGAGCAGTGGAACGACGGTTCGAATACGCTGTGTATCAGCCCCGGAACAATCGTTGTATATGAAAGGAACGATGTTACCAACGAGCTCCTTACGAAGCACGGACTGAAAGTTCTGACAATGCCGAGCGCTGAGCTTTCACGCGGACGCGGCGGTCCCCGCTGTATGAGTATGCCGCTCGTACGCGACAACTAAATCGTATATTTTGTGCGAAATTTTGTTTAAAATTTCGCACTATTTTTTTAATTTGCCTGCATATAAGCGGGCATAAATTAACGCTATTAATATAGCAAGGAGTTTTTATGGGTGTGAATCTTTTAGGACGCAGCTTCTTAAAGTTGTTGGATTTCAGCTCAGCAGAAATCAGGTATTTGTTGGATCTTTCAAAAGAATTAAAAAAATTGAAGATGACACATACCCCTCACGATCACTTAAAAGGAAAAAACATCGTATTACTGTTTGAAAAAACCTCAACACGCACACGCTGTTCTTTTGAAGTTGCCGCAATGGATTTAGGTATGGGTTCAACCTTTCTTGATCCGGCAAGCTCTCAGATGGGGCATAAAGAAAGCATCGAAGATACCGCACGGGTTTTAGGCCGCATGTATGACGGTATCGAATACCGCGGATTTAGCCAAGAAATCGTTGAAAAACTGGCAAAATATGCAGGCGTACCGGTTTGGAACGGCTTAACCAATGAATTTCATCCCACTCAGATGCTCGCAGACGTACTCACCGTCGAAGAGCACTTCGGCCATTTAAAAGGTATCAAATTGACGTTTGTCGGCGATGCACGCAATAACGTTGCCAATTCGTTGATGGTTGTATGCGCTAAGATGGGTATGCACTTTACCGCATGCGGCCCCAAGGATCTGTTCCCCGCAGCCGACTTAGTAAAGACTGCTGAAGCGATTGCAAAAGAGACCGGCGGAACTATCACCCTTACCGATGATGTGGAAAAAGGCTGCAAAAATGCAGACGTATTATACACCGACATTTGGGTATCGATGGGCGAACCCGACAGCGTATGGGAATCCCGCATTAAGCTGTTGAGCAAATATCAGGTGAACAAGAAGATGATGGCTCTGGCTAACCCCAATGCAATCTTCCTCCACTGCTTACCTTCGTTCCACGACTTGAATACAAAAGTCGGACGCGAAGTAAACGAAAAATTCGGTATTCCCGAAATGGAAGTAAGCAACGAAGTCTTTGAATCGGTACAGTCAAAGGTATTCGATCAGGCTGAAAACCGTATGCATACTATTAAAGCGGTTATGTATGCAACCTTAAAATAAAGCGAGCGGCAATACGGATATGAAAAACGAAAGAATTGTTGTAGCGCTCGGCGGAAATGCACTTGGAAACAATCCGCAGGAGCAGCTTGCGTTAGTAAAAGAAACGGCAAAATCAATTGTCGCACTGGCAGAAAACGGCTATGAGATTGTTATCGGACACGGTAACGGACCTCAAGTCGGTATGATCAATTTGGCGATGGACTATGCAGCAAACGGAACCGCAGGTACGCCCGCTATGCCGTTTGCCGAATGCGGCGCCATGAGCCAAGGATACATCGGCTATCATCTACAGCAGGCGATCGGCGATGAGCTGAAACGCCGGAATGTTAAGCGCGAAGTCGTATGCGTTATCACACAGGTTTTGGTGTCCGAAAACGATCCCGCGTTCACAAATCCCAGTAAGCCCATCGGTATGTTCTATACAAAAGAGCAGGCCGATAAGATTAAGGCTGAAAAACCGGATCAGACCTTTGTTGAGGATGCTGGTAGAGGCTACCGCCGCGTTGTTCCGTCTCCGCAGCCGGTTGCAATCGTCGAACGTCCCGTTATCGAAGAGCTGGTTGCCGCAGGACACATCGTTATTACCGTCGGAGGAGGCGGTATTCCGGTACTGCAAAAGGCGGACGGTTTGCATGGTGTCGATGCGGTTATCGACAAGGATAAGTCTTGTGCGAAACTCGCAGCGGATGTTAAAGCCGATAAGCTTGTCATCTTAACGGCAGTTGATCAGGTTTGTATCAATTTCAATAAACCCAATCAGCAGGCTTTAAGTAAGTTGAACATTGCCGATGCGGAAAAATACATTGGCGAAGGGCATTTTGCAAAGGGCAGTATGCTTCCCAAGGTGGAAGCATGTTTACAGTTTGTCCGCAATCACAAAGAAGGACAAGCGGTTATTACCTCGTTAGCAAATGCAGGCAATGCGCTGAAAGGCGGAAACAGCACGGTTATTACCGCCAACTAATCTACGGCGCTGCGGATAAATACGTATTATTTACCGCAGCGTTTCCGGTTATTTCCGGTACTTCGATTGAAAAGGCGCCGTCTTTTCAATCGAAGCTTGCATCGTATATCGTATTCCTATTGTAGTATTGTATATATAATGCGAATCGATTTTTAAATAAATTGGAGGAAAAAAATGGGGAAAGATAAAAAGAAGAGAGCTTCCCTCTCCGCATTCTCGATTTTGTACATTATTTTACTCGTGTTGGCGGTAATCACATGGATTATCCCCGATGTACAGAGTGCAACGCTCGGAACCATTGTTATGGCATCCTACAACGGATTTTCCAATGCGCTTGATGTGTGTTTCTTCGTATTGGTACTCGGCGGTTTCTTGGGTATTGTAACAAAAACCGGTGCTCTTAATGCAGGAATTACGCACCTCGTAAAAAAATTAAAGGGCAATGAGCTGATCCTTATTCCGATTCTGATGACGCTGTTCTCAATCGGCGGTACTACTTACGGTATGGCTGAAGAGACTGTTGCGTTCTACGGATTGCTTGCTGCAACAATGGTTGCTGCCGGTTTTGATTCGGTTGTCGGTGCCGCGACGGTATTGCTTGGTGCAGGTGTCGGCGTTCTCGGTTCAACGGTAAACCCCTTTGCAACCGGTATCGCTATCGACAGTGTCAACAAGAGCTTTGAAGAACTCGGTATTCAGAGCAGCGTAAATAACGGTATCGTTATTGCGTTGGGTATTGTTCTCTGGCTTTCTTCTCTCATCATTGCATGTACATTTGTAATGGCTTATGCAAAGAAGGTAAAGCGGGATAAGGGTTCAACCATTCTTTCCTTGCAAGAACAAGAAATCATGAATGCGGAATTCTCAAAGAAGGACACGGACGTTGAAGTTGAATATACCGGAAAAATGAAACTGACGATGGGTATCTTTGCATTCGGTTTCTTCGTGATGATTATTTCCGTTATTCCGTGGGATAAATTCAATGTTACCATTTTCGAAGGCTGGTCGTCATTCTTAACGGGCGCTGCAATCGGTGAGTGGTGGTTCGGCGAACTCGGTATGTGGTTCTTTATCATCGGTTTGATCATTGCATTTATCAACAGATTCACCGAAAACGAAATTGTTTCCGCATTTATGGAAGGTGCTAAAGATATCATGGGCGTTGTCCTCGTTATCGCTGTTGCCCGCGGCGCTTCCGTATTGATGGGTGAGACCGGTTTGGATAAGTATGTTCTCGAACATGCGTCAGAAGCGTTGGAAGGTTTGCCGGCATTTGCATTTGCACCGCTTTCATACATCTTGTATGCGTTGCTCTCCTTTGTTATCCCGTCAACCTCCGGTTTGGCAACCGTATCCATGCCGATTATGGGACCGCTTGCGCAGAACTTAGGCTATAACCCCGCTGTTATGGTTATGATTTTCTCCGCAGCATCCGGTATCCTGAACCTGTTTACCCCCACGAGCGGTGTTGTTATGGGCGGTCTTGCGAGCGCACGTATCGAATACAGCACATGGCTCAAATTTGTCGGTAAGGTACTTGCTATGCTGTTTATCGTTAACCTCGTTGTTCTGACTGTAGGAATGATGGTTCTGTAAAAATAATATTTTGGTGTAAAAGTCCAAGGTATTAGGCGCCTAAAAATTTCGGTTTTTATGTGCTACACATATTTAATAAATGAAAACAGCCTATTAACTCAAACGGGTTAATAGGCTGTTTTTTTACTTTTAGAGGGAATCTCATCAGATGTTCGACCAGCATTGCCGTACGGTTTCCTTAAAACGAAGCCCTCGGTCAAACTCGTTCTTAAACATACCGAAACTCGTAGCGCCGGGGGAAAACACGACAATCTCTTGTGTTGTAGTATGGCTGTTTTGCGGCACCGTATTGTTGCTTTGCGGTGTACTCTCGGCGCTTTGCAATACCGTGTCTGTTTGCGGCGTTATACCATTTTTTTGCAGTGCCGGTTCGCATTCTCTGCGGAGCGCCTCAAGCAGTGTCGGAAGGTCTGTAAAGGGGCCGAAGTACGGAGTGTGTTGTGCTTGCAGCAGCGGGATTAATTTATCGGTGCCCGTACCGGCGAGTAAAAACAAGGCTTTTGCTTTTTTAAGCTCCGGCGCAAGCGCGGTAAAATCGAGTTTTTTGTCGGTGCCGCCGGTGATGAGGATAACCGGTTTTTCAAAGGCATTGACCGCTGCTGCCGCTGCTTCGGGAATTGTTGCTGCGGAATCATTATAGAATTTGAATTGGTCGGTTTCGTAAAAAAATTCGAGCCGGTGGGGAATGCCGCCGTAGTTTTGCATAACGTCCGGGATTTTTCGTAAATCGGCGCCGTATAAGGCAAGAGCGAGCGAAGCTGCCATAACGTTTTGCTTGAGCGCTGCGCCGGGCACCGCAATCCGGGAAGGCAGAAGCGGCCGGTCATCGCCCGGTGTCAGCCGTATCCGTGCGGAGCCGTCGGATGCTATCCACGCGCCGAAGAGATGCGGCGGCAGCGGATGTGCACTGTACCAAAAAACCTGTCCGGCGGTTTCCTGTGCGAAGGTCTTTCCCCAGTCGTCATCGTAATTGCAAATGGTATAATCGGTTTTATCTTGATTACGATAGATGATTTTTTTGTCGGCGACATAGCGTTCCATCGAACCGTACCAGTTTTGATGATCGGGCATGATGTGTGTGATAAGCGCGATTTTCGGTTTTAGCTGCGGCTGGTGCGCAAGGTCGCCGAGCTGCCAGCTGGAAAGCTCCAGTACCACCGGCGTGTCGGCGCGTGTTTCCGTTAAGAAGGTGAGCGGACTTACCGTGATGTTGCCGCCGAGGAATGCCGGTATGCCGCATTGCTGCAGTCCGTAGTACAGCGCGCTGACGGTTGAGGATTTCCCTTTACTGCCGGTTACGGCAAGCACCGGCGCGGAACTCAGCTGTAAAAAAATCGAGATATCCGTTTCGATACAGTGCGCTGCGGCAAGATACGGATTCCCTTCCGATTTTACGCCGGGATTTTTAATCACCATATCTACCGTACGGAAATCTTCAATATTATGGCCGCCGAGCGTAAAGCGTACATTAGGATAGTGCCGCAGCTCTGCAACGGGGGGGGCAAGCTCTTCCTCGGTTTTCATATCGGTTACGATAACTTCTTTTGCGCCGTTTTCCGCAAAAAAACGCGCCGAAGCAAGCCCGCCGCCGTTTAATCCGAGTCCCATAATCGTTACCGAAAGCCCTGCAATATCGTTCACATTCCGTATCATCATTCGGCAATAGTATCAAAAAAAAAGCCTTTAGGAAAGAATAGTGAAAACACCTGTTGCAGGGCGCAAGCGCATCGGATTATTTTTACCGGCCTTGCAGGATACACAAAGATGATGATTTGATGATCGGCAATAATTAAAAAATGCTCATTATCAGCTGTGCTGATGGGGCATCTTCTATTCCTAAGGATACGAAGCGAAGCTATACCTGAGTTTTCAAATGCCTTAAAATCCCTCGCCGCGCACCAATGCGACAACGCACAAAAACAGTGCGAAGAGCGTGTACACGTATTTACCGAGGTAATACCATCCGTTGCCGTAGCGCTTTTTTGCCCCGGTATTGATTTCGTCCAACAGCTCATCTTTTTTCATCACCCAGAACCACGAAACGGCGCCGAGCACTGCACCGATTGGGATAATATATGTGGAAACCAAATCCATCCATGCGCCCCAGCCGCCGAGAATTGCCCCCTTTGTTTCTGCGATGGGTTCCATAAACACACCGACGCCGAAGGTGATGACGCCGAGTGCGGTAATCACCGCAGTTCGCTTTAAGCCTTTAAACGTATGCATCAGCGATTCGGCGACAACTTCAAGCATATTCTGCAAGGAGGAAATTCCTCCGAACACGACGACAAGGTAGAGGATGATACCGAATATTCTGCCGCCGGGCATTTTTTGAAGGATGGAAGGAAGGACAACGAACAGCAAACCGGGGCCGCCTGCGGGATCCATCCGATAAGCAAAACACGCGGGGATCATCACAAGGGCGGCAACAACCGCAGCGATGGTGTCGAACAGTGCGGTATTTTTTGCTCCCGCTACACAGTCATGATCTTTACTTAAATAAGCGCCGTAGACAATCATCCCCGAGCCGGTAATGGATAGCGAGAAAAAGGCCTGCCCCATCGCGGTTATCCACACGGACGGATTTTTTAAATGATTCCAATCAGGGATAAATAAGAACTTATACCCTGCAAAAACGCCGGGCAAAAATGCCATACGAACCGCCAATGCCGCAAACAAGATGAAAAAAAGCGGCATCATTATTTTATTTGTTTTTTCTATCGTATGTGCACCGAGCACAATGGTCAGCAGCGTTACAATAATAATAATCGCGTGATAGGGTACAACGCTGAACTGCTGAAACGCAAAGGATTCAAACCACTGTCCGGGTTCTACCGTCATAATGCTGCCCAATACGGACTGCGTAAAGGCTTTGAGTACATACGCGATGATAACGGCATACCCGATAGCGATTGTAATTGAACCTGCTAAGGGCAGCCATCCGACTATCTTACCGATGCCCTCGAGGTCTTTGCGGCCGTGTTTCCACGCATAGGCATAGGAGCCGAGCGTCCCCGTACCGCTGCGGCGGCCGATTGCGTATTCTGCGGAAAGTCCGACATATCCGAAAAGGATAACAAATAAGATATAGATGAGCAAAAAGGCGCCGCCGCCGTTGCTCCCAAGCTTGTAGGGGAAGCCCCACACATTCGCCATACCGACAGCCGAGCCGACGCAGGCGAGAATAAACCCTATGTTGCTGACAAACCGATTATTTTTTCTTTCCATCTTTTACCTTTACATCCGAGGCTTCGGTTCCTGCCGCCGGTTTTGCAACGCCTTTTCCGCTCTTAGAATTGGGAGTGGCCTTTTCCGATTGTTTTTCGCTGTCGGCAGCCGTATCGCTCGTGTCCTGAACCTTACCGCTCTTGTCCTTCGTTTTACCGTCCTTATCCTGATCTTCTTTGTCCTGCTTTTCTTGCGCTTTACCGTCTTTATTCTGCTCTTCCTGATACTGCGATTCTTTTTCCTGCTTTTCAGGTTTTTCCTTCGCTTTCTTGATCTTTTCTTCCAGTTCGGCTATAGCCTTGTTTTCGGTGCTTTCGGTAAATCGGGTTTTCAGTTCTTTGATAAAAGAAAGCGCTTCGTCATATCGCTTGACGAGAATGAGGATGCGGG
>CAJPTT010000080.1 GCA_905373565.1 uncultured Treponema sp.
TTTATGTTTACCGCGGAGAAAAAAGGCGATTACATACTCCATTTCTCCTATTTCGACGTATTTACCAATGAGTTTGTTACCGATGCGGTAGCCGTATCGGTGAGCGCCGCCCGCTCAACCGCAGCGAAAGCAATGGTAAAAGCGCCGGACTATCAAAGCGGAGCGGATTCCGATGCGACAGAAACGCAAGCTAAAAAAAATACGAAAGAATCCGCTTCTCAGCCGTCAAGCAGTTCGGCAGCAAACACCGGAAGCGGCACGACAACACACACGGCACAAGCTGCCTCCAAAGCGCCGCAAGCAGCGGGCGCCGATTCGCAAAGCAAAAGTTCGGAGATGACCGCCGAAACATCAGGAACCGCATCTGCGGAAAATATCGGCGGTACAGCCGCACAGACCGCCGCAACAGCGAGCGAAGAAACACTCAGCTCCGATCAATTGCTCGAAAAGACACGCACGGCAATCGCAGCGGCAGATGCAGGCACAGCCTTAACATATCTGGATAATTTCTTTACCACCGCGGAAGAGAAACTGGATGAAGGCTGGTTTTTAAAAGGCCGCGCGTATGAGTTGAACGGCTCTGCCCGTAATATCCGGCTTGCCCTTGAAGCATACAAAACGCTTACAGACAGCTTTCCGCAGAGCAAGTATTGGGCGGAAGCGGATGCGCGGATACGGTATATCACCGGTTTTTATATCAATATCCGATAAGGCAAGGATGGCGAAAAAGCAACCAACTTTTGAGACATTCCCATCTAACATACCACCTAAAGTACATGGAGAAACGAATGAGCATATCGTTTTATATTAAAAACAAAAAAAGTATTTTGGGAAGTAAGGCTCCTATGACAGTGGAACAATGCTTAGCGCTTTCTTCACAAAAAATAGAGCAATTTACCTTTGATGAGACAGAAGATGATTTTGATGCAAAGAAATTCTATAACTCATCAATTGCAGATTATGAATGTTTGCTCTGTGGAGTATATGAACGGAGTTCCCGCGGTTTTGAACTTTCTTTTGAAAAGGATCTCAATGAATATGCCGTGAGAATTTTCACCCCAAGCACACAAGAAGACTGGGAAGTTGCTTTAAAATATATCAAAGATCTGGCAAAGAAATTAGGCAGTGATATTGTAAGTGAAAGAGATGAATATTTCACAGCTGAGAACATTGAACAATTCAATTATACCGATGATATCTTATTCGGAATAAAATCTTGTTTTGATAAAGATTCAGAAGAATACATCAGTTTGGGCATTTTCCGTGAGGTTGCGCTGAACAAAAAAATTATAGAAGGATTTTTAAATGCTGAAAATCCGATAGCGGCATTTAGCACATTCTATAAAGAGATTCAGTATTTAGACGCTTTTTCGGCAAATCAGATGTTTTTTGAGGATAAGAACACTAAACAAATTATTGGAATGTATGCCCTCACCCAAGACGTAGAAACCATTTTGCCCTATAAACCAAGCGTGGAATACAAGAATATAAACATAGTAAAAAATGAAGATGTAAACGCTTGGAAAGTAGCCTTAATGATTATAAACGGCGATCCCGATGATAAAGACTCTTATCAGCAGGCAGGAGAGGTGGAATATTCCGATTTTATCGCACGGCTGCCGAAAGACAAATATCGATTTATAGATGCTAACTACATTATAGTTACAGCCTTAACGCAAGAAGATATTTTGAACATCGTCAGGAAAAATTAAACCTGCCCTTGAGTAAATTATCTATCTATGGCAGTATTGTCGCATTACAGTGTCGGTTAATCCGGCGCACGATGAATGATTTTCAGTTATGTTATGCTCCGATGAGGCGGAGCTGAGTTGAAGAGGAGAATATTGTGGTAAAACATACCCCCGCATTAAATGAAGAACAAATCACCGCATTTCTTAAAGAAGCAGTAGAAACAGTTAAAACGGAAGAAGATCCGGATGTCCTTAACGCCTATCGTAAGATTTTCAGAAAGAATGTACCCTTTACGCTGCGTTCTTATATTGCTGCTTATTTAATCAAAGAATTTGAAGGCTCTGCCTTCCCCCGCTCAAAACCGTATAGTCGGCGTCCGAATCCCCGCTTCGGAGATCGTTCACGAGGTTATTTTTCCGATCGTCCGCCGGTAGAACGCCCGATGCTTGAACCGTCCGAATCGGTGAGCATCTTTATGAGTGTCGGCAGAAGCCGCCGTGTATTTCCCCGTGATATTATTACGCTGCTTATCCAAAATGCAGACATAAGCCGCGAACGAATCGGCGATATCCGCATTCTCGACAATTACTCATTCGTGCAGGTAATGAATGAAGATGCAGATAAAATTATTGAAAAACTCAATGATTTTCCGTACCGCGGTAAGAATCTTTCCGTCAGCTATTCCCGTAAACCGGAAGCGGAAGGGATCATTACCGAAACCATCATCGAAGCAACCGGAAGTGATGCGGAATAGATGAAGCTGTGGCCTGTCCTTATTATCTTTATCTGCACGGCGTGCTCGTTTAATTATCAGGAACTGCCGGAACAAACGGTGCCTCAACCTGATATGATATTTACAAACGTCACATTAAAGCGATACGAGGATACACTCGTCGATTTAAGTGTGTATGCACAAGAGCTCGAAATGTACGATGAAGAAAAAATTTGGGCGGGCAAGCACATCAGTTTTATACAGTACGATAAAAAAACACAAAAAGAGTCTATGAAGGGACAAACCGGTATTTTATACATCGATGAAAAAGCGGAAGAATACTCGCTTGGCAACACGGTATCCTTTCAGTTGATTGAAGATGATTTTTCTATCCGAAGCCCCGCCCTCATTTGGAAAAAAAAAGAAAACTTCTTATCGGCGCCTGCGGATGAAACGGTAACAATCACTCAAAAAGATGAAATTACCATCGAAGGTAAAAGCTTTGCAGCAAATACCGCTGCAAAAGAATTTGCCTTTAACGAAGGCGCCACCGGCACTATCCTTATCAAAGAAAAAGAGACAGCCCAGCCGCTCGATTAATACGAATTCGCTTGTCTTAAAGATTAATTTCCATCGTTTTTAATCTCCCCGATGCTAAAACGGCACATTTTTTCTTAACATTTTCATGAAAACAGCAGTTTTTTCCTCAAATCTTTAGCCGAATTGCTGATCATGCCCTATATATCCTTTAAGAAACTGCAACCATCGTGTTTTTTATGAGGCGGTGACAGGATGAGGAGCTGAACATGACTATTATGAGTTTTGCCTCCTTCGGCTATGAAGGAGAGATTATCAAGGTTGAAGCGGATTTGCGGCGCGGGCTGCCGATTGTCGATATTGTCGGACTGCCGGGTTCGGCGGTGAAGGAAGCACGGGAACGGATGCGTGCAGCCATCGGTAATTCCGATTTGCCTTTCCCACAAGAACGGATACTGATCAATTTAAGCCCTGCCGATCAGAAAAAAGAAGGCAGCGGGTTTGACTTGCCAATTGCCCTTGCCGTATTGCAGGCAGACTGCGCGCTCGATATGCCGGTTATGGTAATCGGAGAGCTGGAACTATCGGGGAGGGTACGGCCGGTGCGGGGCGTATTGGGCGCTTTGATTTCGGGAGCCGCTGCAGGTATCGGATATTTTATCGTACCCAAAGAAAATGAGGCGGAAGCCCGTATCCAACAGGGGGTGCACATATACGGTGTTGAAACGCTACGGGAAGCTTTGGAATGTCTCTATGCGATTGAAACGGAGCTGCGTGTGGAAAAAGACTGCGAAACAAACACAGGCGAAAAAAACGGCAGTACACCGGCACAGGAGGCTATCGGCCACACAGGCAACTCGATTTCCACAGCTGCTTCATGGTCGGAACCGAGTCAAGCGGATGCCGCGGCAAATACGGGGACGGGCGGCTTTTTTGAGGAGGTGTACGGCCAACGCGAACTGGTACGGGCTTTGCACATTGCGGCGGCAGGCGGGCACAGCGTACTTGCCTACGGGCCGCCCGGCTGTGGTAAAACGCTTTCGATGCAGCGGTTTGCCAGCCTCCTTCCCGACCTAGACCCGAAAACGGCGGAAGAAGTTACCCATATTTACAGCATCGCAGGTCTTTTACCGAGTATGCGCGGTCATGATGTGCGGATTAAACGCCCACCGTTTAGAATGCCGCATCCGAATGCCAGCCTTGAAGGAATGATCGGCGGCGCGGGAAAGTGTATGCCCGGAGAAATCTCCCTCGCGCACGGCGGAACCCTTTTTTTGGACGAAGCCGTGCAATTTAAGCAAACGGTGCTGCAAACGCTCCGTGCGCCGCTGGAGACGGGAACCGTCACTTTGAGCCGTGCCGGCAGGGCGACCACCTTCCCTGCCCGCTTCCAGTTGCTTATGGCGCTCAACTCATGTCCGTGCGGAAATCTCGGAGCCGACGGCAAGGTATGCACGTGTATGCCTGCCGTAGTTGAACAATACTGGAAAAAATTGACAGCGCCGTTGATTGACCGTATCGACTTGCGGATTCCGGTGTTTCCGACTCAAGCATACGGGCTGCCGGGAAAGCCGTGTTACAATACCGCGGATATGCGCAAAAAAATCGCGGCTTCGGATAAAATACAACGAGAACGGTACGCCGCATATCTGCATAAAGGATTAAACGGCGGAGCAGCGGGAACGCCTGTACACAACAAGGCGGTAAACTCCAGCCTCGCCGGTGCTGCGCAATCGGCAGCGCAGCTGTCTTACAAAAACGTACACCTGACTCCGTCTGCCCTGTCAGCAGTGTGCCCGCTAACCGGCGAGGCGGAGCGTATTTTTACCCATAATGCCGAAAAAAGAGAGCTTTCGGGAAGGGGCAGCCACGCGATTTTAAAGATTGCACGTACCATTGCCGATCTTGCGCAGGAAGAAGTCATTGCGGCACCGCACATCGAAGAAGCAATCCGTCTCCGCGAATGGAGTTCCTTTTTACCGTTTTTTATGCACTGAAAGGGTGATGAGGAGAGACGCCTGCACTTATTCCTGGGCATCTCTAAAAACTCAGGTATAGTTTTTAGAGATGCCCGACGAGTTTTACTTTAAGTCTTTATATTGTAATGACTTAAAGTAAAACATCGCAAGTAAATCTAAGGAAAACCTCTAAAAACTCAAGTTTTTAGAGGTTCCCTCCTATCCTGCGTCGAGGACTTCAAAGGTACGGACACGGCGGGCGCCGAGCGAATCGGTTACGGTAAGAACATGGGTGCCGATCTTAGGCCGAACGGTCATTGTGTGCGTTCCCTGCGTACTGCCGAGATATACGCCGTCGATATCCCAATAGATAACCGTACCGATATCACGCGCAGCCGCCTGCATAATCATGGCGCCCGCACTGCCGTCGATTTCTACCGGAATAACGATACGCGCTCCTTGCTCGGGGAAAAGGATTGCCAGTTGCGAAGGATGAGTACCTTGATGCCCCGCAACGAAGGGCGGCAGTTTTTTATACGTCGCTGCAAACCGGGTATAATAATACTCTACTGCCGGCGGCAGCACAAAGCGGTTTTGAATGAGCGGAAACCGGCCTTCGTATACTCCCGTCATGTCCGACATATCAGCCTGAAATCTCCCGTCAGGTGTAAACGATACGGCGGTGCAATACGGGCAAACCGTACCCTGCGGCGCTTGAGCGGGACGAAAGCCCTTTACGGTACGGCTACAGTACCGTCCGGCAATATATCCTGAATCCGCACAGAAAGTTTCTTCCTTTAAATTCTCGGATGGCGCAGCAGGCCAATGCGCTGCAGGAAGAGAAGCAAAAATTTCAAACAATACCGGCGCTGCTGTGCGGATACTTTGGAGATCTTGTCTCCCCTGCCCTTCCGCATTGCCGAACCACACACCGACCGTATATGCTTCCGTAGTGCCGATAGCCCATCCGTCGCGGTTCCCGTTGCTGGTACCGGTTTTCCACGCGATTCTTTTGGAACCGGCAAAAACACGCCAGAGCGCTTCATCATCGGGACGCACCCCCTCGGTCAATGCTTTGAGCGTCAACCATGCAGCACCGGCCGATACGGGAAAGACGTGTTCACCGGAGTACCCGCTCCGGCTGCATGCGGCGTTCATAAGCTGTGCGTAGGCATATACCGCTTCGTACAGCGTAATCTCGCCGCCACCGAGGATAAGCGGCAGTCCGTATTCGCCTGCAGAACGTGTAAAGGTGGTAAACCCGCATCGTTTAAGGTAGTCGAGGAAGTGACTGATGCCGTACTCGCGGAGCATTCTGACAGCGGGGATGTTTAACGAGCGTGAAAGCGCCTCGGAAGCAGGCACCGCTCCACGGTACAGCGGAACATTATTATCGGGTTTATAGCTACCGATACGAGTCGGAATGTCAATGACGAGTTGATCCGGTAATAACCGGCCGCTGTCCAGCATCGCCGCATAAAGGAATGGCTTTAACAAGCTGCCGGAACTTCTCCGCGCCTGCACAATATCTACTGCCGATGTAGTTCCATTCCGGCCATCAAGCCCCGTGTTGCCGCAGTATGCGAGCACTTTTCCGGTAGCGGTTTCAATAATCAGCGCTGCAGAATTGTCGATCCCTTTTCGGGAAAGCTCGCGCGAATGCCGTTCCAGAATCCGGTGCAGATTTTTTTGCAGACCGGAATCCAGATCAGTGTAAAACCGTGCGGTATGGGGGTATTGCTTCTTTAACAATTCCAAATAATGGGGGGCGCCTGAAGGCAGCGGATACGGCTTTTCAGGCAACGGCTCTGCAAGCGAAAGCTCCAGCGTTTGTGCATCGATACGCCCCCTTGCATAAAGCTCTTGCAGCAATGTATTACGCTTTTTGAGCAAAACAGCTCTGTTTGCACCCGGATGCACCAGCGAAGGTTGATTCGGCAGTACGGCAAGTGTTGCCGCCTCCGCCCACGTCAGCGAAGCGGGCGAACGGTTAAAATATCGCCAAGAAGCAGCCTCAATACCGATGACATTTCCCCCGAACGGCGCATGAGCGGCATACAGCGACAAGATTTTCGCCTTGCCCAACCGGATTTCCGCCATAACCGCGAGGAACGATTCCCGACACTTTTGTCCGAATGTACGCGGTTTATTCCCTGCAAGCAGCCGCATGGTTTGCATCGTAAGCGTCGAGGCTCCCGAAACAATCCGTCCCGCCCGTATATTGGACACGGCCGCACGCACTATGGCAATCGGATCAACACCGAGATGATAATAAAAACGTTTATCCTCAAAAACGATCACCGCTTGAGCAAATTTATCGGGAACCTCGCCGGGCGAAAAACGCCACTGACCGTCCGAAGCAACCGATGCACCGAGCAGGACACCCGTTTTATCATAGAGCGCATACGAATAGGGCACATTTTTCGGCACAATTTTCAAGGGAAATAAAAAAAGTGCAGTATATGTAAAAAAAAGCGCTGCAAAGAATTTTTCGTACCGTATTTTCGTTTTATCCGATAACCCCGATATACTGCCGTTCATATCTTATTTTACCGCTTTTCGTTATCCTTTTTAAGAGGTCTTTATCGATGCCTTCAATATCTTGAGGATACTATTTCGACTATATATAGAAAAAAGCGCAGGGATTTTCCAACACAAAAGATACTATCATTCTATTCATCAAAACCAATGTTCAGCAGGTGTACACGAATGTACATCTGTTGAACATTGGCACCCTATCAAAGCTGAAATGAAATAATTTCCGGTTTGATATCAATTATCCCTGCATACCAAGCGCAACCCGCGATTATTAGTATCGGCATGAGAAGCATTAGCCGTATTATGCAATTGTCGGTATGCTTGTGCAGTCATATTCGCATTATCTCCCCAGGTACCTCCGCGGTTAGGTTTGAGAAACGGCGGGTATGAAACCCTCGTACGAATCACACTCCCCCACCCCATCCGCGCCACTTCTCTGTAAGAGGCATTTCCCTATCAGCTTCCGGATCGGGAGAGATACTGTCGGTACCCAGTGAGGCAGCAGCAATTTCATCATGAGCAGCTGCAACAGTATCTCCGATTTTGATAGCAGTATCTCCGGCTTCGGGATTGATGTTCTGCAACTCCTGCAAAAAGGCAGCCAATTCTTTCGGAGACATCGTTTCTTTCAATTTTTTAATGGTATGCCGCAAATCTTGTTGTGCGCCGACAGCGGTTTCTTTTGTCAATTGGGCATTATTTTTTTCAATTTTTTCACGGAGTCTCCGTGCATATTCTCTTCCATCAATCGGCTGTGCAACGGGAATACCGGCCGTAACACCGACAACGGCAAGCACCAATTTAAGCCCGACAAGTCCGCCCGCACTGCTTGCATATTCAAAAGAAAAACCTGCAAGATATGCCTCTTTAAAAGCTGCATAATACAAAACATTCAGTGCTATATATGCAATCAGGGTAATGAACGCCACCGCGAGCCGTTTCTTAGTATACCATCCCATCGGTTGAATAAACAAATAAATGCTCGTGCCAATCAAAATTAACGCAAATATGAGTTCGGCACTCCACGGCATTGTAATAATTGAAAATGAATCCGTATGCACTATATTGCGTAACAGATAGAACTGCCCGATAAGAATTATAAGGAAACAGAGAATCGTAATCCCGCCGCGCGCACGAGCATTTGTTTTATTTTGTTGCATTTTATATACATCCCCGAATGAATTACCCTATCAGCCTAGCAGGTTTCTATTGACGCGTCAACGGAACTTACGATACAAAAGATAGATA
>CAJPTT010000081.1 GCA_905373565.1 uncultured Treponema sp.
GAACCTGATTCTTCTGCAATCTTCTGCGTTACGGTGTTTGAGGTTACTAACGTTGCTTTGCCGTCGCCTGTTGCGGTTGTAAGGTTTTTGATTACCTCATCGGTTTTGCCGAGCGTTTGCCCGATGGAGGCGATGTTAGCAACCATTTCTTCTACCGAAGAAGAGGATTGCGCAACGCTCGCCGCCTGTGTTTCGATGCTGGTATTTAACTGCTTAATGGTGCGAACAATTTCTTCGACGGTTGCTGCTGTTTCGGTCATATTTGATACAAGTTCAGCGCCGACATCTTCCATTGTGCCGGCATTTACACCCACCGCTTGAATTGCTGTGCCTATTTTCTCTATTGTAGTACTTCCTGAGTTATCCAGAATATAACATTCCCCTGTCTTACCGACTACAATACCGTCAATTTGATCGGATAGCCACGATGCTAAAATCCCCATCGCCAGCACATCCGTTATGTTATTATTGTCATCGTATACCGGTATAGCTAATATTAGGATCATTTTGTCTTGTAGCACGAGAATGAAACGATTCTGTTACAAATCTTCCTCCTTTTAGAAGTTGCCTATACTTTAAATTTACTAACTTCTCCTGCAAGATTGTCTATACTTTGCTTATTTTGCAAGGTAATATCATTTACTTCCTGTACCGCATTGTTAATTTGTACTGCACCGGAAGACATTTCATTCATACCTTTTTTAATGATTTCGGTAATATTTTCAAGTTTGTGCATTTCATCAGCAACGCGCTTCCCTCCTTTGAGCATTTCAGCCGAGCGATCGCTAACATCAACCGTGATGGTGTTAATGTCTCTAATTGCAATGAGCACTTCTTTACTGCCGTTCTCCTGCTCCCGCATGGCTTCAGTGAGGCGGTTACTCATATTTTTAACTTGTTCGGAAAGACTGTATATTGCGTTGAATTTTGATTCAACCGTTTTTGCTGAATTGGATAACGTTTCAATTTCGCTGCTTAAATTTTTGAGCGTTGTAGTAATTGTTTTCCCCTGTGCACTGGATTCTTCAGCAAGTTTACGGATTTCATCAGCAACAACAGCAAAGCCTTTTCCTGCTTCTCCGGCATGGGCAGCCTCTATTGCTGCATTCATGGCGAGTAAATTCGTCTGTGAAGCAATGTGTTGAATAACGCTGCTTGCTTCCATAAGGCTGCCTGATTCTTCAGCTATTTTTTGAGTAATGCTGTGCGAGGTAAGCAGCGTTTCTTTTCCGTCTGAAGTAGCTGAGGCGAGATTTCTAACAACATCGTCGGTTTTTTGCAGTGTTTCGGTAATGGAAGCAATATTAGCAACCATTTCTTCTATAGCAGAAGAAGATTCGCTTACACTTGAGGATTGCGATTCGATACTGTCATTGAGCTGCTTTATGGTTTGAATAATTTCTACGATAGTTGCATTTGTTTCAGTTACGCTGGACGCTTGACTTACGGTTTGCCCTTGGATATGTTCAACATTTTCACTTATTTGGTAAATTGCAGTAGCGGTTTCCGTCATATTACTTGCAAGTGTTGTACCGATGTCTTTCATCACAATGGTATCATCTTCAATAGCTTTAATTGAAGTACTGATTTTTTCCATAGTTTGATTAAAATAATCCGATAAAAGCGTTACTTCATCGTTACTGATAAGCGGCAGCCGGGTTCTTAGGTCTCCGTCTCCTTGTGCAATAGCTAATAAAGCGGTAACAACTTTCTGCACCGGCAGTACCATTTTCTGCGCAATAATAAATACAAAAATAAGTGTAGCTATAATGAAAAATAATCCCGCTAAGCTCATGGAATATTGTAATACCGTTAGCGTATCCATGAATTCACCGATAGGAGCTCTTACAAACACTTTCCAGCCTGTTGTCTGCATAGTTGCATGACATGCAATATTATTCTTTCCGTAAAGGGTATAGTATCCTATTTCCGGTTCTTTTTGTTCCATCGCTTTTTTTGCATATTGAGCTATGGAAGCAAAAGTAGTATCTGTTTTCGCAGATTCTTGGAAATTATCCTGTTTTTTCACTAAATCTGTGTTTGGATGCGCAATTGTTTTTCCGTTAAGACCTAGAATAAAACAATTCCCTGTTTTCCCTATGACAATGTGTCCAATATCTTCAGAAAGCCTTGTTGCTAATGTATCTGCTGATAAAACGCCGGCAATTCTATTATCAAATCCATAAATAGGAACTGAAATGGTATTTACTAAAGTATTATCAGTGCGTGAAATATATGATTCGGTAACAAAAAATTCACCGGCAGCAGCTTTTTGAAACCACTCTCTGTCTTTAACCTGAATTGCTCTGCCGTCAAAAACATAGCAGTTACCCTCTAAATCCGTTATGTTGAATTCTGTTATACGGTTATTAAAAGCCGCTTGCTCTTTTAACCGCTCTATTTTTTCCGCATACGGGATATTCGGATCCCGTAATAATGATGAACGCGCCACCCCTTCTACAAAACCGACAAAAGCCATAACTTTTGCATCAATAATCTCTGCCGTATCAAGCGCTTTGTCTTTTAGATGGACTTCAATTTTTTCTAAAACCGCTTTACGTCCGATGAGTGTACCGATAATTCCCTGTGATACTACCACAACAAGCACTAAACAACCGAAAATCAATAATAATTTTTTTCGAATGGAAAAAATCTTTCTTGTCTGTTGTGTTCCTGCAGCAGTATTTCTATGTTGTTGGCTCATACTAAAATTGCTCCCTTTTATCTGTGAGTTTTATACTATTAGTGTACAACGAAAAAATGCTGTCTGCAAGCTATTACATTGCATCATGTCCGGTATCAGCAATCATCAATCAGATTGAACTGTATCTGTAAGCAATACGGTAGTTGGCGATTTACATTAAAATTGCCAGACCGGACAAATCCTGTTATACTTACCCTATGAGTATTCCACGAAAGCTGCCGATCGGCATACAGAGTTTTAAGGTATTACGGAATGACCGTTATCTCTATGTAGATAAGACGAAGTATATCACTCAATTAGTAACAAGCAGTCGTGTTTATTTTCTCAGTCGCCCGCGCCGGTTTGGAAAAAGCCTCTTTCTTTCAACATTATCTGCGTACTTTCTCGGAAAAAAAGAGCTGTTCAAAGGACTATACCTTGAAAAGGCTGAGGAAGAACAAGCAGTATTGGAAAACAGAGCCGCATGGCAGGAATATCCAGTGCTTTATCTTGACTTTAATATCGGAAAATATACGGATAGCGGTGCCTTAAATGAGCGGCTGCATGTTATGTTATCTGAAGCAGAGTCTTTATATGGTATTTCGACATCGAAAGAAGCGCAACCGTTTTTTGCTTCACGCTTTGAAAAACTCCTGAAAGGAGCATACCTGCAAACCGGCAAGCAAGTAGTGATTCTGGTAGACGAATACGATAAGCCCCTCTTACAAACGATGGGCGTAAATGAGGCCTTGAATGAGCAATACCGAAACGAACTCAAGGCATTTTATTCCGTCATTAAAACCTGCGATGAATATATCCGCTTTGCCTTTTTAACCGGTGTTACCAAATTCAGCAAGATTAGTATTTTTAGCGATTTAAATAATCTCCGGGATATATCGCTGGAAAAACACTATGCGGGCATTTGCGGAATAACCCAAAAAGAATTGGAAGCAAATTTTCAACCTGAAATACAAGCGCTTGCCGATGAGCAAAAGTTAACCTATCAGGAAACATTGATCGCTTTACAGCAATGGTATGACGGATACTGTTTTGCACCTGCAGCTGATGGTATGTATAATCCGTTTAGTCTATTAAATGCGTTTGCGAAGGAAAGATTCGGAAGTTACTGGTTTGAAACGGGAACCCCGACATTTTTAGTGAATTTTCTTAAAGAAGCACACTACTTTATTCCCGACTTGGATGGAAATGTTGAGTTGGATGAATCGGGATTACAAACCTATCGGGCTGTGGCGCAAGATGCATTACCTATTCTCTTTCAGGCCGGTTATTTGACCATAAAAGAGTACATAAGCGATCTGAGACTCTACCGGCTCGGCTTTCCGAATGATGAAGTACGATATGGCTTTTTGGAGAATCTGCTGCCTGCGTATTCCGATGTACCGTTCGGTCAAACAGGTGTATGGGTAGGACGCTTTGTACAAGATATCCGCAAGGGTGATGTGAACGGCTTTATGGAACGGATGCGGTCGCTTATCGCCAGTATCTCGTATGACAACTTTAGCAGTAAAGAGCTGAAATTGCGGGAGCAAAACTACCAGACAGCAGTGTATCTGATCTTTGCGCTGATGGGGCAGTTTGTACAGACGGAAGAGCATTGCTCTAAAGGCAGAATAGACTGCATAGTGCATACAGCGGACAATGTTTATCTTTTTGAGTTTAAGCTGAGCGGTAATGGCAGTGCGGAAGATGCAATCGGGCAGATCAAAGAGGGTACCTACGCCGCAAAGTATAAGATGAGCGGGAAGAAGATTGTGCTGATTGGGACGAGTTTTAGCGAAGAAACAAGGACGATTAAGGATTGGAAAGTAGAACAGCTATGATACAAACTCAATCCCGTTTTTCGTGGCGGAGAATATGTTTGAAAATATGAGTCCGATAATAATGCATCAGATAAACGGAGCGGCGTATTGCTGTCTTGCTTCGGGGATGGAGCCGCGTGCTTTTGCGCATTCGGCTGTTACCGATTATCTTCACGACGCCTGTTTGCGTATTGCGCCTGACGGGACGGTGCAGGAGTTTTATCTTAACGAGACCCTTACGTTTTTTAATGCGGAAACAGGACGGGAAGAGGTTGGGATTGTACTCCCGCTGCGGGAAGCGCACCTGCTTATCGGCTTGGCTTGTCCCGATACAGAGAATGCTGCTGCCGGTGCGTTCTGCGATCCGCAGGCGTTTTTTCGTGCTGAGGCTGTATTACGAAAGCTGTACCGGCTTTTTTCTTGTTTCCTTACTGCGTATAAGCAAGGCGCAGTAAGCGAAGCTTTTTTCCGAGCAGCTATGTCTGCCCCCTTGTGTTTGCTGATCGAGGGAGGAACAGACGGCGGCGCTCAAGACCTTATCGTGCTTCCGCCTCGATTAGCGCTCCGCTGCGTTACTGCCGAAACCGCGGCGGCGCTCCGCTTCCATTATCCGTGGGTACATCTTGATGCGGAACGAGTGCTGCTTGACGATGCTGCGTCCTTTTTCTTAGCAGCACTCAGCTATGCCTGCATCACCGGAGCGCTGCCTTTTAACAGCGCTGCCGTCCCGTTTGCAGCGGTAGACGGGGATGACTTTTGCGCCAACGGTGCGACGGAACAGCTTGTGCAGAATATACGGGACGGCGTGTATGTGCCGGTTGAACTCCGCTGTCCGGCGCTGTGTCCGCAGTTTGCGCGGCTTATCAATGGCGGGTTAGCCATAGCTGCGGGGCAGGGGAGTGCTAAAACTACAGGACAGCTTGGTAGTGTCGAAGCCGCCGCATATAAGAGCATCGGTATTGAAAAAACTGCGGGCGGCGGTATAATGCCTAACTGCCGCGCTGCGCCGCTCCTGCCGCTTGTAGAACAGCTTTGCAGCTATTGCGATGAATCGCTGTTGCTCTTCGCCGGTATACAGGCGGACGAAGTGCCGGCGCAGCAGCCGGACACGCAGAAGGCAGGTGTGCAGGAGCAAGCGGCGCCACCCAAAGAGGCTGAGGTACAGGCAGCTGAGGATTCAGCGCAACAGGCGGCGCTTGAGGCTTTTATTCAAACAGCGAGGAAACGCATCAGCCGCAAGCGCTTTATTAGACGGAACTTCGGTAAAATTGCGGCAGCGGCGGTACTGTGTGCCGTGCTTATTGCCGTAACGGCAGCGGTTGTAGTGCATCTCCGTAAACCGCCTGAAACGGCAGGTATGTCAGCGGAAGCGGTGATACGCGGTTTTTATACCGCCGTCGGAACACTCGATCAAACGATAACCGGCGCTTATACCAAAAACAAAGCCGCTGCCTTATACGACGGTCTGATGGTACATTTGTATGTAACCGGCAAAACACGCGAGGCCTATGAGCGCAAAAAAATTTATTACACGCCTCAGGAGTTCTTCAACCTCTGTGAATCTGCGCGGAGTGCCGATGTCGTACCTGCTGCTGATACCGTACCCGCTGCTGATGCAGCAACGGGGATGAATGCCGCCGGAAGTCCGGCTGCGAGTGCTTCGCCGGAGCAGGAACAAGCGCGCGATATGGAAGCTCGCCTCATTCGCTATAAAAAAGCGGTGATCAAATCGCTGGGCGGAGGTTCCGTCTACGGTATTTCCGGCTTGGAGATTGCTCCCGCTGCCCGGACCGGCTGGTTTGACGTGAGGTTTTATCACTGGCTGCCGATTTTTTCATCGGAAGAGGCTGAAGCGGTGGCAAAGGCTATGGAAAAAGCGCTTGAATTTTCTGCAAACGATCCCGATACGGAACTTTCGGAGCGGAACGCCTTTCCCGTACAGGTACTCTATAAGCATGACAGGGTACAGGTCATATCGGTTAAGGGCAGCTTTTTTATCGGGGCAATCGAATCGGCGGAAAGTAAGGTTGCCGCTGCATCGAGCAATGCGCTGCTCGAAGATTGTGCATTACCGCCCGCGGACAGGCCGGCCTATTTGAAAGGATTGTAATATGAGAGAACGAAAAAATATCTATACGCTTTTACATCAGGATGCAGGTTCAGCTGCCCGCACGGGAGTGATACGCCTGCCTCACGGTACGGTGCAAACCCCCGCCTTTATGCCGGTGGGAACGGCCGCGACGGTAAAAGGTATAACCAAGGATGATTTACACGAAATAGGCTTCGAAATCATCTTAGCGAATACCTACCACCTCTTCTTGCGGCCTGGTATGGACGTTATCAAGCAGGCGGGCGGACTGCACGGATTTTCCGGTTGGAATAAAAACTTTTTGACGGATTCGGGCGGATTTCAGGTATTCTCGCTGTCTCAGCTGCGGAAAATCAAGGAAGAAGGGGTAACGTTTCAGAGCCATATCGATGGCAGCAGGCAGTTTTTAAGCCCCGAAATCGCGGTGCAGGTGCAGGCCGCCTTTAACAGCGACATTCAAATGCAGCTCGATATCTGTTCCCCCTACGGTATTCCCAAAAAGGAAACCGAAAAAGCGCTGACGCTCACAACCGCGTGGATGCATCGGGCGGTGCAGGAATGGGATCAAACGGAAGGGTACGAAGGAAGCCTTTTCCCGATTATACAAGGCGGCTTTTTTGAAGATCTCCGTATCAGGAGTATCGAATCGATTATGGAATGCGATCCGCACGGCATTGCGATCGGCGGCCTTTCCGTCGGCGAGCCTGAGGAAGTATACAAGGAATTTTTAGCCTTTACCGCCGCGCATGTTCCCAAACATAAACCGCTCTATGTGATGGGTATCGGCACCCCCGATTATATTTTAGAGGCGGTAAAGAACGGCGTTGATATTTTTGACTGCGTGCTTCCCTCACGGAATGCGCGGAACGGAAATTTGTTTACCCGTACCGGCCCCATCTCAATTAAAAAGAAAGAATATGAATACGATTTCGGCCCGATCGATCCGAGCTGCTCCTGCAAGGTATGCCGGAATTACAGCCGCGCGTATCTGCGGCACCTGTTCCGCTGTAAGGAGATTCTGTATTCGATGCTTGCAACCTACCACAACTTAGCATTCCTCCATCGAATGGTTGCCGAAATCAGGGTGGCAATTACCGAAGATCGTTTTTCGGAATACTACCGCCGCTTCCTGAAAGATTATTATGGACGGGCTTAGAGCTTGTGAACAAGGCATTGCGAAAGAGTGGAACGCCGCATATAACCTGAAAGCACGCAGAGCTTGTTCCGCTTTACGAGGTTGTTGATTTCAAGAATTGAGTTCGTCTTGTGATTTTAATAAGGGTATGGTATATTTAAAAGGGAATGAAATATGACAGCCTTTGAAAAACTTTCAAACAATGGCATCTATTTGACTCATAAAAATTTGGAATATATAATTTCTAAGTATAATATTAAAGAAATATCTGTATTTGGCTCTTCAATACGAAATGATTTTACAAATGAAAGCGATGTCGATTTCCTTATAGAGTTTAGAAATTCTGAGAAAATATCACTTTTTGATATACTGGATATACAAGACTATCTTCAAAATATTACAAAAAGGAATGTTGATATAGTGGAACTTGGCGCTTTAGTAAATCCATATAGAAGAGAAGCAATAATGAATTCTCGGGAGCCGCTCTATGTTTCATAATGAGCGTGATAAAAGTTACATTTACGATATATTAAAGTATTCACAAGAAGTGATTGATATTTTAAAAGACGAAACTCATAACAGTTTTGTAAATAATCGTATAAAAAGATTAGCAATTGAAAGATTGATATAAATAATCGGAGAAGCCGCAAATCATCTTTCCAAAGATTTTATGAAAGAGAACCAAGATATTCCTTGGACAAAAATTATTGGATTAAGAAACAAAATCGTTCATGATTACGGGGAAATATTAACAGATCGAATTTGGCTTATTGCGTCGGAATCAATTCCTGAGTTATTATATCAAATAAAATCGAAAAATTTCATCTAGTACCTGCGGAAACAGGGTTATTGAGCTGCCCAAGAAAAAGGAGGTACGATAAAAAGCGCCGTCTGAAATATCGCCGTCG
>CAJPTT010000082.1 GCA_905373565.1 uncultured Treponema sp.
GAACTGAATCGCTCTTTGCTGTTATCCGATATAACCGAACTTCCTATCGATATGCAAATTGAGGAAAAATCCATCCATGAATACCAAAAAGAAATAACCGCTCTATTGCAGAATATCGTATCGAGTATCGAAGAAAAAGATATTATTCAAGTAGGCGATTTAGCTGAATATGAATTAGCGCCCCTTGTCAAAACTTTGATAAATGGGGTATCATCAATTTTAAATTAAACGGAGACGGAAGCAGTGCTTGTAGAGGATATTATCGATATTGAAAAAAAGAATTCCCTCATCTATTATCGGGAAGAATTTGAGGCAACTGCCGTTTACAATATTTTGGAACGAGAACAAAAAGGAAAAATAAGCTTTTTAATTGAAGTTAATCCGGTCGGACAAAAGCAACTCTTCCTACAGCTTATCGATAAACCGGACTATCCTGTACTGCCTATTCGTCTTGCGTTAAAAGAAAAAATACAGCATTTGATTACCTCTGCAGCTCTTCCGCTTTAGGGAATGGCCGATCGATGGTGGGACGATACATAAGGCAACGATACCGGTTTAGACGATTTTGTCATCAGGTGATGAGTGCGGGGAATTAGTTGGAGCAGTCCATGGATGAATATTATATTGAAGGCGGCTTTCCCGTAAAGGGTACCGTCAAAGCAAGCGGAAACAAAAATGCCGCACTTCCCTGTATCGCTGCTGCCGCCCTTACCGATCAGCCTATTACGTTAAAGAACATCCCCGAAATTGAAGATGTTTCCGTAATGTTCGAAATCTTTAAATCGTTCGGCGGAACAATCATTAAACGTGCACAAAATGAATATACGCTGCAACTAAAAACCGTAACCGGTTATGAAGTACCGGCGCCGCTGGCTCAAAAAATACGGGCTTCTATTTTGTTTGCAGGCCCTCTGCTGGCTCGTCACGGAAAAGTTATGATGACTCCGCCCGGCGGCGATGTTATCGGACGGAGACGGTTAGATACACACTTTTTAGCGCTGACGGAACTCGGCGCACAGGTAAAAATAAACGGGCACTTTTTATTTACGGCAAATAAGCTTATCGGGCAGGATATCTTTTTGGATGAGGCTTCCGTAACCGCGACTGAAAATGCGGTGATGGCTGCGGTAACCGCCGAAGGCGAAACCGTTATCACCAACGCGGCAAGCGAGCCGCATATTCAAGACCTGTGCAAGCTGTTAAACGCGATGGGCGCAAAGATCAGCGGCATCGGGTCGAATATTCTGACTATTCAAGGTGTCCCGCAGCTGCACGGCGCCGAATACCGTATCGGTGCCGATTATATGGAAGTCGGTTCGTTTATCGGGCTTGCGGCAGTAACACACGGCTCGCTTACCATCACCGATATCAATCCGTCCGATATGAGGCCGATAAAGCTTGCGTTCAACAAGCTGGGTATCCGTTGGGAAATCGACGGAACAAGTCTTACCGTCCCCACACAACAGAGTTTAAGGGTAAACTGCGACCTCGGCGGCATGATCCCAAAAATCGATGACGCACCATGGCCGGGGTTCCCCGCAGACCTTACCAGCATCATGGCAGTTATCGCCACGCAGGTGGAAGGCACGGTACTCATCCACGAAAAGATGTTTGAATCCCGTATGTTCTTTGTCGACAAACTTATCGGCATGGGCGCCCGCATTACGCTTTGCGACCCGCACCGTGCCGTTGTTACCGGCCCCAGCACCCTACACGGCTCGGAGCTGGTTTCTCCCGATGTTCGTGCGGGGATGGCGCTCGTTATTGCCGCCTGCTGTGCCCGCGGCGAAAGCCTTATCCGGAATGTGTACCAAATTGAACGCGGCTACGAACACCTTGTTGACCGGTTCAAAGGGCTTGGCGTGCATATCGAACAAAGAAGGCCAATCTGCATATAAGCGGTGTTAAAATTATTATGAGGAGAGACTTATGGATCAAAAGAAACGGAAGGTAACGATCGTCGGTGCAGGCTCCGTCGGAGCTACATTTGCGTATGCGTTGGCTCAAAGCGGTTTTGCCGATGAAATTGCGATAACCGATATGAATAAAAACTTTGCGGAAGGACAGGCGATGGATCTTGTCCACGGCTTACCGTTTTTACCACAGGTCGATATTCATGCCGGTGATCAGAACGATTACGCGGACAGCGATATTATCGTGATAACCGCCGGAGCAAAACAGCAACCGGGAGAAACGAGAATAGATCTTCTCAAGCGGAACGCTGCCATCATCAAAGCCATTGCCAAAGAAATTGCCGCAAGCGGCTGCAAAGGCGTTATGCTGCTCGTCAGCAACCCCGTCGACATTCTTACCAAGGTGGCGCTCGACGCAAGCGGCTGGGAACGAGGTCGTGTTATCGGGTCAGGTACTGTCTTGGACACCGCTCGCTTCCGCTATGTACTCAGCAAAGAATGCGGTGTTGATGCCCGTAACATACACGGATACATCCTCGGCGAGCACGGCGACAGCGAATTTGCAGCATGGTCGATGACCACCGTAGCCGGACGGCGTATCGACGAATACTGCGACCACGGAGTTTGCAGTTCGGGCATTCACTTTGATAAAGAAAAAATCTTAGACGAAGTACGCCATTCAGCCTATCATATTATCGATTATAAAGGCTCCACCTATTTTGCCGTCGGTTTGGCGCTTACCAGAATCGCCGGCGCCATTCTGCGGAATGAGCGCAGTATTCTTTCCGTTTCTATGGCCTTGAACGGCGAATTCGGTCTGCATGACGCCTGCTTAAGCGTCCCCTGTATTGTCGGCAGAAACGGTGTTGAAAGAATTATCGAAGGTGAACTGCCCAAGGATGAACAGTCAGCACTTGAAGCAAGTGCACAACGGCTGCAAGAAGCTCTCGCTTCCATCCGTTAAAGGACATGGCAAACGCATCAGACGAGTAAATATTCTGCGCATTTGCGAAGGCAACCTTGCAGAAAAGGCGGTAAAATAGTACACTCGTACTTACATTATCGTGAGTATCGCTAAAACTCGTCTGAGCTTTTTGCAGATGCCTAATACTCTCTAAAGCTATTACGTTACGGTGAGAGACTTTTACTTTTTTATGTAATCCGGAGGTTTATTATGCGGTTTGTTCAAATAATGAAAGACAAAGCGAAAGAATATCACAATCGGTTGGTTTTGCCTGAGGCAACGGAAGAGCGTACTCTACGTGCTGCCCGTACACTTGTTGATCAACAAATTCCCGCCGAGTTGTTTTTAATCGGAAAGAAAGCGGATGTTGAAGAAGCCTGCAAAAAAATAGGGGTTGTACCCGACGGTTTCACTATTATCGATCCTGAGCATTCCGAATGGACGGAAGATTTTGCCGCGGCTTTATACGAAAAACGGAAGGCTAAGGGAATGACGCCTGATGATGCAAAAAAGGAGATGCACGATCCTTTACGGTTTGCTGCAATGATGTTGGCACAGGACAAGGCCGATGCAATGGTTGCCGGTGCGGAAAACACAACGGCAAACGTATTGCGCGCAGGACTTACCATCGTTGGCGTAAAGAAAGGCGTTAAAACCGCTTCTTCCTGCTTTATCGTTGACACTAAGAGTACCGAATGGGGAACAAACGGCGTATTGATTTTCTCCGATTCTGCGGTTATTCCCCATCCGACTGCCGAACAGTTAGCGGATATCGCAACTGCCGCAGCTGAAAGTTACCGCGCCTTTGTCGGCAATGAGCCTGTCGTTGCACTTCTTTCGTACTCGACAAAGGGCTCAGGCGGCGATAAAGATGAAACCCTCATCACGGTACGTGAAGCTGTTAAATTGCTGGACGAACGGAAGGTTAATTTCTGCTATGACGGTGAACTGCAGCTCGATGCCGCGCTCATACCGGAAGTAACCGATAGGAAAGCACCCGGCAGTCCTATTCGCGATAAAGTAAATACGCTGATATTCCCCGATCTTAATTCGGGAAATATCGGATATAAATTGGTACAGCGCTTCGCGAAAGCCGATGCTTACGGACCTTTTATGCAGGGATTCGCCAAACCCTTATCGGACCTGTCCCGCGGTTGTTCGACTGACGATATTGTTGTAACAGCCGTTGTGGCGCTCGTACAAGCCGGTAAAAAATAATAGCATAGAGCTGCCTTAAAAGTGTACAACTTTGCACACTTTTAAGGTCGGCATGACGCCGGGACGATGCTATCGGTTGCGTCAAGGAAAAATGGCGGATGCATTTTCTCTTAACATCTCCATTAAATTTCGTTATCAAAAATAGACGATTCGAATAGCGTATTTAACTCCCGTTCCGAATATCGTTTGGAATTTAAGAAATTTTCTTTTACTAATTCACGTGTTTCTTTATCTAAAACAAGTCTTTTTTCTTCCCGCAAATAAACTACCACATCTTCAAATACGGATAGCGGAAGCCACGGGAAAGCGATATCAAAAATATTATACCACGCATAATATTGTTTCATATCTTCATCATTTAATGACGCTCCTTGATCCTTTAACCGATCACGGGTTACCGGATGAATGGTAAAAACCTTTTCGTTCAATAGGGTGCAATAATCCTGAGCGGAGAAAAAAGCACCGGTTCTTCTGATCAGTTCGGTTTTTTCAACGGATGGAACATCCGCCAGTATAGAAGCTGTTACAAAGTTAAGTCCCTCATGACTTACTTTATTTAGCTCCATTCCTTCGCTTTCAGCCAATGCAAGGCTTTCTTTCAACAATCCCTTTTCCAAAAGCGGCTTTAAAATATCTATGACTTCCATACCTTCAGTATAAACGAAACAGTAATAAAAAACCAGTCTACACATCTTCTTTGTGTGCAAAATTTTTTTTAAATTTTGCACTATTTTTAAAAAAGACGAGCAATCGCATCAGCCTTCTGATTTTGTGGGGAGATTTTAACAGAAATCCGATGCGATTGTCCTTCGCTTAAATCAGCTTTGCGATCTTGCTGTAGAGGCTGTTGACCGCAGCGGTTTGGGCTTCATCCAGTTCTGAACCGGCTCCGTCGATGAGCTGTTGCAGGGATGCAAGGTTTTCGTGCAGGGCAGTGTGGAAACCGCGCGAGGTTTTCAGCCAGAATGTACCGTTGCCGTCGTTGAACAGGGTGATAAAGCCGAGCTGTTTACTCCTCTGCTTCGCCGCTACCGTGCGGAAGATGAGCGGCAGCTGTTCCAGCAGGGCGGCTGTGTCATCAGGCAGTGTGAAGTTTTTGGTACGCGGGAACGGGGTTTCCGAATCAAGGGGCTGGAGCGGGAAGGCTTCGGCAACGCTTAGCACCAAGCCGAGTTTTTCTCCGGCTAACAGCTCATAGCTGCCGAAGGTGATTTTTGCCCGCAGATTTTTCAGCTGTTCAAGCCTGCCGTCATAGACTATACTGCTGCTTTCAAGAGGGGATTTTCCCTGCGCGTTGCCGGATGGCCTGTCCGGTGTTCCGTTTTGCATATCGCTGTCGGCATCCGGCTTACCGGCTCTTTGTTGTAGTCGTTCCATCCGCAGCTGCTCCACCGTACGGCTGAACTGCTCCCACGGCAGCAACAGTTGTTTTTTACCTTTCATTTTTTGTACGATGTACGGTGTTCCACAAATGGAGACCGTCTGCGGCTGTTTTTCACCGACCGCACCTGTGCTGCCGATGCGGCTCCCCTGCCCTACAGCCTTTCCGCTGCTGCCGGAGAGCTTACCGGACACACCGGCGCCCTGTACATTTTTACCGTTGCCTTTTCCGGTTCCGCTTGCGGCCATATCAGCCTTGCCGTCACCGTTACCGGCTTTTGCCCGCGCTTCCTGCGCCGCTTTTTTGTCGAGGAGCGCAGGGGCGACCAGCGCAACGATGTCTTTGGAAAGGGGCGAGACCGACATGGCGTACATCCGCGACGTACGTACAATCTCCCCCGCAACGATAAAGGCTTGGTGCTCCTTATACATGCAGGAACCCGGATGGATGGAAATCTTTTCGGTGGTAAGGCTGCGGTACACATCCCGCCCCTGCGCAGCGCACACAAATTGGATCATGCCGCGGGCAACCGCCGTCAAATAATCCGCCGGTTTTCCGCCGGAGAGGATCGGCACGCCCATATCGGAGACAATCAGTTCCAGCTGCTCTTTGATATTGGCAATTTCCGCCATAATCCGCTCGTCGAGGTAAAAGCGGTCGCAAAACTTCTTTTGGTTTTCCGCTTGCATATACTGCCGGTAGACCTTGAGGAAGGACACAAAGTCTCCGAGCGGATCGCGGAATGCTGTGTGGGCTTTTCTCGCTTCAAGCTCATGCCCGTCGGGGAAGAGGAAGGGGCTGCGTGCCGATAAAAAGCCCGCGGCAATCAATACATCCTCAATCGATTCGGGATAATAGAGCACTGCTTCTACAATCATACGGGATTGGCGCGGGCTGAGCGGGAAGAGGCACATCATCTGCCCGATTTTACTCAGGCTGTTATCGCTTTCCAACGCGCCGAGCATATTGAGCGTATCCACCGCACCGATAATGCCCTTCTTGCCGGGCGGGGAGATAAAATCGAAGTTCGCAAAGTCGTAGATACCTAGCTCCGCCATCCGCATCACGACCTCGGACAAATCAGTGCGGTAGATTTCTTCCGTGGTGTACATCACGCGGGTTTCAAAATCCTTGCGGGTGTAGAGGCGGTAGCATACCCCCTCCTGCGTCCGCCCGGCGCGTCCCCGCCGTTGATTACACGATGCCTTCGAAACCGGCGCTTCATCCAGGCTCGAGGTGTAGGTAAAGGGATTGTAAAAATTCAACTTTGACAAACCAGAGTCGATGACGGCGGCAATATCGTTGATGGTGATAGAGGTTTCGGCAATATTTGTTGCGATAACAATCTTCTTTTTCCCGAACGGCGGGGACTTAAACACCCGCTCCTGCTCTTCCTTGCTCAAGCGCCCGTACAGCGGCAGCGGATAGAGCTTGCGGAACCACGGCTCATGCGAGAGCCGCTCGATACAGTTCTTAATTGCCCGCTCACCGGGGAGAAACACAAGGATTGCACCGGGACGCCCCTCGCTTAAAATCCGCCCGACAATCACTGCGATTTTATCGAGCAGCGCAGTTTCTGCCGCAAGCGTCTCTGTGGAGGCGGTGATGGCAGGAGGGTCAAAGATAAGCGTAACCGGATAGGTCATCGCATCGATTTTAATAACCGGACACTCGTTAAAATACATCGAAAACATATCGGTGTTGATGGTTGCCGACGAGATAATTACCTTAAAATCATGCCGCTCCTGCAAAATCCGCTTGAGCAGCCCGAGGATAAAATCGATATTCAAACTGCGCTCATGCGCCTCATCTACCATAATAACGGAATACTTACTGAGCCATGGGTCGAGCTTAAGCTCCTGCAAGAGAATCCCGTCGGTCATAATCTTTATCTTGGTTTCCGGCGAGGTATGATCTTCAAACCGCATCTTGTAGCCCACCGCATCGCCGAGCGGAACCTTCAGCTGATGTGCAATAAATTCGCTGACGGAAAGCGCTGCAATCCGCCGCGGCTGGGTAACGCCGATCATACCGGTTTGCGTATAGCCCGCCTCGTGTAAAATCACCGGCAGCTGGGTCGTTTTTCCCGATCCGGTAGGGCTTTCGACAACAATAACTTGATGGCGTTCCAAACTCTCTAAAATCCGTGCCTTTTGTTCATAAACAGGCAGCTGTGTATACTTCATCATTACCGTAATGCCGCTCCTCGATATGCGTGAACTTTTGAGTCGATACCGTGTGTGATCAGTTCGGGGAACGAGTCTCCGTCGATGTCGAGTAAATACGGGGTTCCCGTACCGGCAAGGGGGAAGCCGTCCAGCGGGGCAAAACCGGAGGTATAGCCGTAAAGGGCGTTTCCTCCGCCGGAAACAAATATTTCGTCTTTACCGTCGCCGGTTACATCGAGCAAAGTGATGCGGTAATCATCCGCAGCGCCTGTTTTTAAGGGTAACGAGTCGGTTATCGCTCCGGCAGTGTTGAATTTGAACAGGTGGCCGTCTTGAGAAACCACAAAGAACGCCCGCAACGACGCCGAATACGCTAAATCCGCCTTACATACGGTGTTAAGATCGCACGAGGCGGTTTCCGCATAATCCTGCGATAAGCTGCGGATAGAAAATCTGCCGTCTTCGCTTACAAAAGCAACCGCCGGATTTCCCTTTGTTTCTTCAAAGAATACCGGTGCTGCGGCAAAGATACCGTTAAGCTCAATGGGATAGCCTTCCGGTATTTTCCCTTCGTTATTGAACAGGTACAGGCTGCTTTCAAAAGAACGTGGAAGCGCTGCAACCTTATCCTTCCATACAACAGGGGCGGTTCGCAATTTAGCGTTCATCGGCTCAGAAATAAACCAATTATCCGTTGCATCGGCAAAGAGGAGCGTCGAATCGGCAGAAAGCGGTACCGCTATGCCACCGTTAAAAGCAACCGGTTTGGGAAGGAGCTTTTCCGCTGTCAATACGGGATAACCTGCAAAGGGTTCCAAGTTTTCATTTACCCGATAGATGGAACCGCGGGCAGAAACCGCCCACAGCGCTTGCAGTTTTGAGTGTTTTATTTCGGCGGCAATACCTGCCTTCCCATCGAGCGAAAGTGTTGACTCATTTC
>CAJPTT010000083.1 GCA_905373565.1 uncultured Treponema sp.
AGTCGCTTATCGCCGGTATCTCGTATGACAACTTTAGCAGTAAAGAGCTGAAATTGCGGGAGCAGAATTACCAGACAGCGGTATACCTGATTTTTAAACTGATGGGGCAGTTTGTGCAAACGGAAGTGTACTGTGCAAGCGGTCGCGCAGATTGCGTTGTTATTACCGCGGATGCTATTTATCTCTTTGAGTTTAAGCTGAACGGCAATGGCAGTGCAGAGGATGCACTCAACCAGATAAAAAAACAGAGCTACGCCGCACAGTACAAAGTAAACAGAAAGAAAACGGTGTTGATCGGCTGCACTTTTAGTGAAGAAACAAGAACAATTAAGGATTGGAAAACCGAAATACTTGAAAAATAATTTCCAGACTACACGGATGTATAGTTTTGACGAATGCTCTGCGTCGGGGTTGTTGATTCTACGGGAAATTTAAATAGAGCTTTCGTGTTCCGTGATCCTGCCGTTTTTGATGAACAGCGAGCGGGTGCAGTATCGTTCAACCTCATCTTTATTGTGCGAAACAAAGAGAACGGGACAGGCGGCGCGTTCGAGCGTTGCTTTTAAATCTTCGTGGAGGGAATCTTTCAGTTCGTTATCGAGGGCGGAAAACGGTTCGTCAAGCATAATCAGTGCGGGGGAGGCGGCGAGGAGACGGGCAAGGGCAACCCGCTGCTGCTGTCCGCCCGAAAGCTCTTTCGGATAGCGTCCTTCAAAGGAGGCAATGTGCAAAAGTTCCAAAAACTGATCGGCAATTTCTTTTTTACGGTTTCGGTCTTTTATCCCGCAACAGATGTTTTCCCGCACGGTCATATACGGAAAGAGCGCATACGACTGAAACATGTAACCGGCGTTCCGTTCCCGTACCGGTACATTGATGTTCCGCTCGGAATCGAAAAGAACATGGTCGTTTAAGACAATCCTGCCCGAATCGGGTGTTACGATACCGGCAATGGATTTAAGCGTCATGGATTTACCACCGCCCGATTCTCCGAGCAACCCGACAATTTCTCCCTGCGCCGCGGAAAGGCTGACGTCAAGCGTAAAGCCCTTCATCTTTTTTACAATGGATACTTTAAGCTTCATACCCGTTTTTCCCTCGAAAACATATTCATAATAAAAAGAGCTGCGCAGGAAACGGCGGTAATAACGCCGACCCATACCCACGCCGTGTGCATATCGCCGCCTGCGGTCGCAAAATAGATAGCCATCGGGATGGTTTGAGTACGTCCGGGAATATTTCCGGCAACCAGCAGCGTCGCGCCGAATTCTCCGAGCGAGCGGGCAAAGCTCAAAGCAAGCCCTGCAAGGATGCCCGGCCATGCTTCCGGCAGCATAATGCGGATAAAGATAGAAAGCTCACTCATGCCGAGGGTGCGCGCCGCCCACACGTGATCCTCATTTACCTGTTCCAACGCGCCCTTTGCTCCCTTATACATCAGCGGGAAGGAAACCACGATCGAGGCAATAACTGTCGCCTGCCACGTAAATATGAGCGAAATTCCTGCTTTTGCGAGCAGCATACCGAGCGGACTGTTCCGTCCGAATATGACGAGTAGGAAAAAGCCCAGTACCGTCGGCGGCAATACCATCGGCAAGGTAAAAAGCACATCGATAAGAACGAGTAATTTACCGCGGATATTCAAACAGAGCCGCGCCGCTGCCGTTCCCAGTATAAATACAAAAATCCCGGAAAGAACGGCTGCGCGCAGCGAGATAAAAAGCGGCGCGTAGTCAAACATAGTGTAGGTAATCCTTGAGTATCAGTCCGGTTTCAGCCGAACTGATATAAACGATGAAAGTTACTTGGAAATAACGGTGAATCCGTAACGTGCAAAGACTTCTTTTGCCGCGTCGGAAAACAGGAAGTCTACAAACTTCTGCGCTTCTGCCGCGTGTTTACTTGCCTTTACGACACCGATCGGATAGATAACTTTTTTATGACTACCTTCGGGCGCGGTTGAACAGATGGTAACATCCTTGCTGATCTTCGCATCGGTTTCGTATACGACGCCTGCATCGACGTTGCCTGTTTCTACCCACGAAAGGACTTCGCGAACATCCTTTGCAAGGATGAGCTTGGAAGCAACCTTATCGGTAAGGCCGAGGTTTTGGAAAATCTGTTCGGTATACTGCCCGACCGGTACGGATTTCGGTTCGCCGACGCCGATTTTCTTTATAGAATCTCCGGCAAGGGCTTCAAAAGAATCGAAGGCTGCTGCACTCTTGGGGGTAATCAGAACAACTTTGTTTTCGAGGATGTTCTTTACACTTGAATCGAGCATCATCCCCTTTTCCTTGAGCGCATTCATCTGCTTAATACCGGCGGAAAAGAAAACATCTGCCGGAGCGCCTTGTTCAATCTGCTGCTGCAAGGCTCCCGATGCACCGAAATTCGAGGTAACGGTTACCTGCGGATTTTTTTCAGTGTACATGGCCGAAAGATCCTGAATACAGTTTTTCAGGCTGGCTGCCGCCGAAATCATAATTTCAGTCTTTTTGGAGGAACTAGCTTGCTCTTTGCTGCCTCCCGCACAAAGCGGGCCAAGTATGATGCTGCCGATAAGCAGCGCTACAACGGTTTTCTTCATAAGAGACTCCTTACGTGATTGCAAAAAACTCTAAAAAGAATTTCTTTGAAACTCTGAACAGTTTTCGCAAAATGTTTCAGGCATCTTTAAAAACGGAAGTTTTAAAGATGCTCTTTTCTATCTGCCCCGGCTTGCAGCGCAGTCCTGCGTGCCGCCGGTAAGCATCAAAAGTGCGTGATCCAAAGCGAGTAGAATGCAGGAAAGATTTTCCTTTACCGCTTTGGGACTTCCGGGAAGGTTGATAATCAGCGTGCGTTTTCGTATGCCTGCGATACCGCGTGAGAGCATTCCGTGCGGTGTTATCTTCATGCTTTCCGCACGCATTGCTTCGGGAATACCAGGGACGGCGCGGTCGATAACCGCAGCGGTCGCTTCGGGGGTTATATCGCGGGGAGCGAGTCCGGTGCCGCCTGTTGTAACGATAAGGTCAGCGCTGCCTTCATCGGCTATATTCGCCATTGTCTTCTGCAGCGCTTCGTACTCATCGGGGAGCATTACCGTAGCGGTAATCTCATATCCTTGACCGGTGAGCATTTCGGCTATTATAGGGCTGCTTACATCTTTACGCAAGCCCTGAAAGCACCGATCGGATGCGCAGATAATAGCCGCTCTATACCGGGTAGGGCTGTCGGTTACGGGCATAAGCCGCCCTCTCCCAAGAGCGCAATATCTTCAACGGTAATGGGGTCGCGGGCAAGGATACGCGGCAACAGCCGATCGAAGACGGTGCGCTTGGCATACATCACACAGCCGGGAAGCCCCGCAATGGGAACATCGCCCGCGTAGGCCAACAGCATCATCGCGCCGGGAAGGACGGGGGCACCGTAGCTGACAATGCATGCGCCGCTTGCGCGGATCGCGGCAGGGGTTTTATCGTCGGGGTCGACACTCATACCCCCCGTGCAGAGCACCATATCGGAACCAGCCTGTACGGCCTTTTGTATCTCCGCCGTAATAGTTTCAACATCGTCTCCGGTATTCACCGTTTTGAGTGTTTCCACGCCGTACTCCGCCAGTTTTGCCTGAACCACCGGTGCGAACGTATCCTTAATCACCCCTGTCAAGACTTCATGTCCGGTTACCAGAATAGTACAAGTTTTAACACTGTAAGGGATGACGGACATCAGCGGATTGGAAACATCGGCGATTGCGGCAACCTCGGCCATTTTTTCTTTTTCGATAAGGAGCGGAATAACCCGCATTCCCGCCGCTGTCTGTCCTTTTTTAAGCGGCACATAATTGCGCTGCGTTGCAATCATCACCTTACCGAGCTTGTTAATTGCAAAAAGTCTGTCGGTATCGATTTTAAGCATACCGTCAACCGTTGCCTTCAGCTCGATCTTACCTTCTTTGGGAGCGGTCTTTTCCAGATTTGCCCCCATCGCCGCTTGAGCAAGCACTTCCGCCCCTTCATCCTCGTGCAGCAGGTTTTCGGTCTTTTCCCAGACAAACAGATGCTCTTTGCCCATCGAGCGGAGCACCGGAATGTCCTCCTCCGTAACAATATGCCCCTTTCTAAACCGAGCGTCCTTCGACACCCCTACGATAATCTGAGTCAGGTCGTGACACAGCACATGCCCGACTGCCTCGGAAAGCGGTATTTCCTTCATTAAATTCTCCTTTATTCGATCCTGATATTCTTTACGAATGCGGTAAAGTCTTGCTGCGCTTTGTTGAGCTGCTCCATTGCGTTAGTAATGTCTGTTTTTAGGTTATCCAGGTCGGTTTCGAGTTTGAGCAGCTTGGTTAAGAATGCTCTGCATCGGGATTGTTGATTAGTTAAGACGTTTATCGGCTACTTTGTATACTTCTCGTCTATGGGCAATAACTAATACCAGCACGATTAATTTGTCCTCTCGTATCTCGGCGACAAGCCTGTAATCCCCGACGCGGTATTTCCAAAAAGATGAGAGATTAGCTTGTAACTGCACACCCAAGCTTCTTGGGTCTTCACGTTCCTCAAGTTTTTTTAAGTATTTAAAAATCTGCTTTTGAACACTTTTATCAAGCCGTGCGAAGTCATCTTCGGCTTTGTCGCTTAACGAAACTTTATAGCTCATACTTTTCCTGCAACTCATCAAGGGAAATAGTCGAACTTCGTCCCGCTCTCACATCTTCCGCTCTGCTTTGTGCCAAATAAACAAGCTCCATGTCATCAAGTTTTTCCTTGACGGCTTCTTTGATGTAATAAGATTTAGTTCGCCCTGTCAGTTTTGCAAGATTTGTAAGTCTATTAACCGTATCAACATCAAACCTCGTAACTACAGTCTGTGTCATATTTCGTCTCCATTAAAAGCAATGTATGACAAGCAATATAACCTGTCAAGCTATAGCGATCGGGGTAAACGCATCAGACATTTTTACAGCGCCTCGCAGAATTTTGTCCGGTGCGGGCGCTCTTCATATCGATTTTGCTAATTTACCCTAATATTTTTTACGAATGCGGTAAAGTCTTGCTGCGCTTTGTTGAACTGCTCCGTTGCGGTTGTGATGTCTGTTTTCAACTCGTCCAGTTCGGTTTCGAGCTTAAGCAGCTTGGTTAAGAACGCTCTGCCCTGCTGACTTTCCGAACCGACCGCCTCAAGATTCCTGCGTACACGCTCTTGTTCCTTTCCGATTTCCGTCTGACGATCTTGCAAGGTCTTTAGGGCTTTTTCCGCCGCGGTCACTTTTTCTTTTTCTGTTATAATCGATGCAAATGCCTTCCGTACCTTTTCGGGAATCTCGGAATTGGTCATGTAGGAAATAAAGGTATTTGAATTCATATCGAATATTTTTTGAGTTGATTGATAGGTGCGAGCTTCTTCTACTTTCAGTTCGGTTCCGGTGTTCCCGACAGCTTTAAATTTAAACCGGTATTTGTTTGCAGTCGTTTCCGCAAGGGCTTGTTTTGTCGTAAGCTCAAACCCTGCGTTTTTTGCGTGTTCGACAATAACGGTTCTTTCTTTTTTATTGGCATTTCGTATCAAGTAGGTTGTACTTTGGACTTGCCGGAACGAAGTTGTCATCACTCCGTCAGCCATCTTTATGGTTTCAATCGTCCTCGTGGAATCGGCTCGCTTTGAACCGGTTACTTCGATATCGTCTCCGTAAGCAATCAGTCGTTTTTCGGCTTCGGGCAAAAACTCCAAAAGAGCATCGCCTGAATATTCACCCCCGTCAAGAACCGTAATGGGGCCGGCTGGAAGTTTTACGCCTGATGTGTTTTCAATGCTGATACAGAATTTAGGATTAACACGTTCGTTGTATGGAATGGATGAAAATACCGAATACTTTTCTGCAGGAAGAGAGGCAAGAGTGAGCGGAATCATCATACTTTGCTGCCGCTCAAGCGTGACGGGTTTTGATGGTGTAAAGGCAAACATTTCTCCCGCATTCCCGGCTTCGGCCTGATTTTCAAAATAGGCGGAATCGTTTTTTTCCTGTAAGTCATCATAAGGCGTTTCAGGTAAATTTGCTTCCATTGCAAATGGTAGAGACGACCGTTTAGCCATCGCCGACCGTTTTTCCGCAAGCGGCATTGCTGCGGCATATGCGACAGCTCTATCAGCCGAATCAAAGGTTTCCGCTTCGGCAGCTTGTGCAATTGCAAGCGGCACCTCGGGGCGATACGTATAGTAGGGGGCATAGAGGTTTTGCGTAAAACCGACCGGTCTCCCCGTTGTGAGGGTAAGCGTGATATTCTTCCAGTCAAGGTCGGTTGAATTGTCGATAATCGCCCATGCCTGAAACGCTGCTTTATCGGTACCCATATCGAGCCGGTAGCTTGCTTTCCATACCGGCGCTTCCATAACGTAAGAAAGTCCGAATTTCCGCTCACCTTGCGCATCGATTTTAATGTCCAGTTTTTTGCGGTTCTTTGCCGAAGCGTCGAGGATGAGCGCCAAAGCGGTGTTTAAATCTTCATTTCGTTTTTTATCGGTAAATGTGAAAGACTGAATGTCCGAAAAGGCGATAATGTGGATGCCGTCTTTCGTTGCAAGCGAAATAAAGAAAGTATCCGTTTCTTTTGAGCTGTTTTTATCGACGCTTAAAATCTTTCCGATAATTTGATGAGGTGTAAACAGTTCCACTTCGGCGCCCTTTTGCGCTTTTAAAATATCGTAGAGCGTTGTAGCGGCGGAAAGGTCTATTTTTAAACTTTCCAGCGTTTTCCGCAGCGTGTCCTCGGACTGATAATTGACAGCTAAACTTTTTGCACCGGGATCCACTACAACAAGCGATTTCAGCACATCGTTAATTTGAGCGGGCGAGAACAAGAGCGTTATATTCCCCGAACCGGCGACCGTCCCTTCATGTACATAGTGCGCAACGCCCGATGAGTACAGCGTTACCTTTTTAAGCGGAATATCGTCCGCACTAAAGTTTTTCGCAGGGTCGGCTGCGGCGCCGACTATACAAGCAGCAGATAAAATCGTAAAAATCATATTCTTCATTAAAGCTCCCTTACTCATATTGGGATTATACTAACCGACAGGGAAAAAAGGAAGGGTATGTCCGACCTTAAACGGATGCGCAATATAGATGCGCAAGCGATAATTATCTTGTCATATTTGACGATGATATAAAAGACAGTTGATGAAATATGGTGAGCAATAGGACAGCCACCTTATAAAAAATGCGGATACTGTTTAATAGGAGAAGTGAGTGAAACGAACAATATTTATTGCTTGCGTATTGATTCCGGTCATTGCGTTTACAGAGAATGGAAGAATTACCATTTCGGAGCGCGCCGACTATTCGGTTTATAAAAACGGCGCTTATGCAGGGCTCACTTATCGGGAAGCCTATATCTATCTTGATGAAAAAGCGGCCGTTTATAACAATGAGCCGGCCTATCGGTATGAAGGAGAAGCCTTTGTGCTGGAAGAGACGCGTAAAAATATGGTCGGCACGGCAAAAAAACTTGATGAAATCAGACCGATTGCTTTTACGCAGTCGGCTCATCAGGGAACAGATGGTACGAAGATAGCAGCCCTTCACTTTACACAAGATACAGGCTACCCGCCGCTGCGGAATTTTCCGGCCAGTCCTGCACAGCCTTTTAAAGAAGATGATATCGGAAAAAAATGGATAGCCGAAAGCACTATCGTAGTGTGTCCGCAGCAAGGGAAAAATCCTACGCGCATACCGGTTTTGGCTGAATATCAATACAGCGGCAAAAAGAAATACAATGGAAACGATACTCATTATGTAAAGGCAGTGTTCGCCTTGCGGTACCACGGTGAAGATCATTTAGGAGATGCCGATATGCTCCGTTCGGAAGGAAGCAGAACGGCGGATATTTATCTGGATGACCGGAATCGCCCGCTCTTTATTCGGGAAAAAATCGATGAAACATTTTTCTATAAGGATGCTGAAACGATTCGGCAGCGCGGCTTTTTACTGCACTTTTACGATTACGGGCAACATACCGTTTACAACGGCGGTTCCATACCGGCAACGGCATTACTTGAACGCTCCAAGAATCCGGTAAAAACAGAGAACTCAAACAAGGAGCGCATAAAAGATAAGGGAGACGGTATTTTTAATGTGCAGGAAACACCGCGCGGCATACTGTTAAATTTGAAAAATTTACATTTCGTTGCGGATAAGGCGGAGTTATTACATGGAGAAGATAAAAAACTCGATGAAATAGCCGCCGTATTAAAAACGCTTACCTTTAAAAACCTTTTTGTTGAAGGCCATACTGCTGATGTCGGCGACAAAAGCACCCAACACGGGCTGTCCCTCCGGCGAGCAAAAACGGTTGTCGATGAATTGACCAAACGCGGCATCCCGGCCGGTGTATTCATCTATAGCGGGGCAGGCGGCTCAAAGCCGATCGCCTCGAACGAAACCGAAGCCGGCCGCGCGCAAAATCGGCGTGTCGAAATCACCGTTATGGACTAGAGAAATATCATTGTATTTTACATCTTGATACCATATACTTTAATATA
>CAJPTT010000084.1 GCA_905373565.1 uncultured Treponema sp.
AGATATAGCTATCCCATTGGGAAAAAACACTCGATTGGCCGAGGACAATTTGACGGTTGTTGCCGAAACGAAAGGGCAAGTATTGCTGATAAAAAATAAGATCAATGTTGAGCCGATTATGACGATCGAAGGTAATGTGTCGATCAAGACAGGGAATATCGTGTTCCTCGGTACGGTGTACGTCAAGGGCAACGTTGACGACGGCTTCTCCGTTAAGGCAGCCGGTAATATCGAAGTAAAAGGAACCGTCGGGAAAGCATCGCTGGATGCGGAAGGAGATATTGTCGTCAGTCAGGGTATTGCCGGAAAAGAAGGCGGACACATCCGTGCAGGTAAATCGGTATGGTCTAAATTTATTCAGAATATAGAATTGGTAGAAGCCGGCGACATGGTTATCGTATCCGACGGTATCTTAAATTCAAAAATCATTGCTAACCACAAAGTTATTTGTCGTGGAAAGCGTGCCGACATTATCAGCAGCCAGATAACCGCATGCGAGGGGGTATATGCCCGAAATCTCGGCAGTCCGGCAGGAGGTTCGGATACGGTTATCAGCGTAGGTTTTGATCCGCGCAGTAAGGAGCGGCTTGTTATATTGGAGAAAAACCTACTTGCCTCTGAAAAAGCGCTCACAGCTTTAAAACTCGATTTAAAATCGCTTGAAGGGCAAAAGAAGATGCTTAAAGAGCTTTCCGAAGAAAAGGAAGCGCTGCTCAAAAAGAAAAAAGAGCTGCGCTATATTAACGAAACGGAAATTAAAGAGCTTCGAAACGAAATAGAACGAATACGAGATTATCTTGCCGCGCTTAAAACGGACGGACGTGTTTCCGTTTCCGCTAATGTTTATACCGGTGTCCGCATAGTTATTAAAGATATTATCGAAGATGTACGAGTTGATTGCAAGGCAACAACATTCTTTTTGCAAAACGGTCTTGTGCGGTATGGTCCTTATGAAGACTATACCAATGATGAGGACGTAAAGAGGACGCCCAGTGGGTATTCAGCCGATTGATCTGCAGACACTTTATACTCAGCTCGATAAGGTCGGAAAGCTTCAAGGTGATGCACGGCAAACCTTTGCTGCAGAATTCGAAAACAGCCAGCAAGCCAATAAGGAAGATGCTGCGCGCCGCCAACAAACGGTACAAAAAACCGAGGCATCCGGCGCTGAAAAAACCGCTATCAATAAAGACGGTTCCAACGGTTCGGCAGGCGGCGCATTCAACAATAGCCCTCAGCAGCAAAAAGACGATGCTTTCTCCGCAGCAGAAAAATCATATTATATTCAAGATCCATCACTCGGAAAAAAAGTCGATATTTCAGGATAGTCGCTATGCTTATCGCTTCTCTCATACTACTCTGTATTAATATCATTTTGATGATTATATTTTACCGGAAAACATCGCATAACTTTTCGCAAAATGCGTACCGAGACCGTATCCGTGAGGAAGTGAACCGACTGATTATCGATATTGAACATGAATCCGATCATGCCGTAACGATACTCGAAGATAAAATACGGCAAATTGAAAAGTTGCTCTCCGACACGGATAAACATATCGCACTTGTCGAACAGGAACATGAAAAATGGAGACTGCAAAGAGATTTTCTTGAGCAATATCAGGCTTCAAAACAAGAAAGCGTCGAACCGATGGTAGCCGATACGAAAAAAAATACTGTGATGATCTATAAAAAACCTATCGGTATTCTCGAAGCTGCAGCAAAAAATACCCTGCTTTTAAATCCCCGTGAACAAGTTGTTGAACTGGCACGTCAAGGTTTTTCAATCGACTTTATCGCCGAAAAAGTAGACCTTCCGCTCGGCGAAATTGCACTTATCCTTTCTATAGACGGATAAGAGAACGCTTTGTTCATACCTCGTAGTTTCAGAACGAGGCTGCTAAGAACGATCTGATGCATTTGCCATTCTCTTACTTCCCGCGAATCTGATACCCCAGTTTGATATCGAAATACGGCTTTTCGTTTTTAACCGAAAGCTCCAACTTGCCGGAGTGTATCTTTTCGATACCGTTCCGTTTAAAACTGACATATATGCTGCCGCCGTACACGGGACTTTGCAGGTATATAAGACGCTTCTTTTTGTTTTCTTCCTTCCGTATCGATTGAGACACCGAACCGCCGATACCGCAAAAAATGCCGTCGACAATGCAAAAACTGCTGTTCGTATAAGCGGTGTACTTTTTTAAGATAAACGGGTTGGCGGTTCTGTCCTGCAGATCGACCGAAATGCCGAAAGCTGCTTTTTGAAACCATTGAACGCCGCTAAACCATTTCGGTTTGCTTACGCACGTTAGCTCCGTCTTCATCGTATGCAGCTCATTGCGGTAATCCCAACTTGCCTTCCAGCGGACAACGGTATGTTTTACTTGCGTGATGAGCCCGCCGTTATGCAGTACCGTTCTATTTTCCATGCTGAAAGCATAGAGCGTGAACACCGAAAAAATGCCGGTTTTAAAATACGGTTGAATAAAAGCGGTAACCTGCTCGTTTTGACGGTTACCGCCCCAGTTTACGGCATTTGCTCCGGTATAGCTGCCGCCGATGCGCGCACCCGCATAGCGATACCACGCATCGCATTCAGCCTGTACTGCGCCGGAAACGGTTTTATCCGCGGCATAACTGACGAAGCCGGTTGTTGCAAACGATACAATCGGATGGGTAAAAACGGTATTTAAACCGAACAGCGTATGATAGCGCTGCTGCAGCATTCCCGCATACATATTTGAAGTACCGGTTGATTGAATCGCTGAAGCGCTTTCACCTGCGGACTGTGCGGAAGAGGTTTTTACCTCTCTGATCAATTCCGGCATAAAAGCGGTAAGGTGTTGCAGGGTAAAGTTGATATCACTCTTTTTCCGGTTCATACGCCAGCCGCCCATAAGGCCGTAACGCATCCGCTGCTTCTTGGATTCGGGGCTTGCAAAAAAAGCGCCGTTCCATCCGCCGCCGTACAGTTCTACTCCATATTGGATGGCCTTTTGGGCGCTTCCGATACCGATAAACTGTTCACGAGGGAATTTGAGTCCGCCATAACTTGCCTTAGTTTTGGCGTAGCCGGGAAAATCCGCTGCTTTTAAAAACCCGTCAAAAGTTAGATTCCCCGCACCGAGAAATAATGTCGGAATATTTTTTTCAGGGAATGTCGATTGCAACGCGGCAAGCGGATACAGCCCGACACCGAAATTCCTCACCGAAAGCTCAAAGTAAGGTACGGGCATCGGCGATTCAAGCTGCAGATAGCCGATATAGCCGCGTCCGCTTATGCCGGCGGAAATCCGAGCTCCTTTGCGAACGCTGTGCATATAGCGAAAAAAATAGTCACGTTCCGAGACAAGTTTTTTGAAATCGTCCGTTTTCTGTTTCGATCCGCTTGATGAGGAAGCCCTTTTGTCCGTTTGAGGCTTAGCCGATTCGTCCGTCTGTTGTTCGGCAGTTTCGGCTGACCGGCTCCTTGCGGAGTGTGCTTCACGGTCGCTTCCGGAATCATTACCGGAAGCGTATCCTCGCTCAATTTCGGAATCCTTATTCATTTCAATTTCAGCTTCCTCATCGGTATCGTCCTCGTTTTGACGGTCGAATATAAAACGATCGTCGGTAAGACGGTCAAAAAGCGATTGCTGCCCGTAGCTTTGCGCGGAAAGACCCGTAAAGAGGACAACAAACATACACAATAGAATTGGTGCACGGCTTAGGCCGTAACAAAATTTTGTAACCTTCATACTCCCTTTATGCGACACGCGCAGCATTTTGGCTAATAATTTTTTACATTTTGTGAAAAAAAGTTAAAAAAATATGCATATACTGGAAGTCTTTTGATAATTGATATAATATATGCGGATAATGATAATAACATTCAGCAATTAATAATCGTTTTACCGCTTTGCGGCCATATTCGTTTTAGTGAGAGGAGAAATTATGAAGAGACAACTCGGCTTGCAAAAAAGAATGATTATTATTTTTGCAATATTTATCGTTACAGTATCGATTTTGCAAACGGTTTTGGCGGGTACTATTGTCAGACGGGCAATTACTGCAAAGGTTATGGAATTACTGCAAAACAAAGCGATTACGACTGCCGAAAAAATCGATCATGAAATCGAGGATCTTTCCTTCTGGCTGGAGGGTGTTGCCGACACTCCCGTTTTGTTCGATGAAAGTTTAAGTATTCAAGAACGATTGCAGGAAATCGATTTTCTTATAAAACGGCAACCGTCTGTAAAAAACTACGGCATGGCCGGAATGGACGGAAATCTTATTCGCGCCGACGGCAGTAGTTTCTTTTGCGGGAATCAACCATGGTTTAGCACGGTTATAAACGGAACGCCGTTTTTGTCCGAACCCTTTCAGGCGGGACAGGATGTTTTTCTTATCTCGTATGCAATTCCCATGTATGACAAAGATAAGCGGATTAGCGGTTTCTTTTCTATCGATATAGACGGACAATATCTTTCCGATATTTGCAAAACGGTTACCGTCGGTACGAGCGGTTCCGTCTTTATCGTCGGAATTAGCAGAAACGTTATCGGCGATACCGACTTTAGCCGTGTTACTGCAAAAACGTCCATCAGTGAAGCGGCAAAGACCGATAAAGACATGGCTTCGTTATCGGCTTTGGTTGAAACGGCATTTAATTCGGACAATGTTGTGAACGGTTCCGGTTCGTATAACGGAGAAACTCAGTTTGTCGTAGGCAAAAAGATGGAAACCGGTTGGGTTGTAATGCTGCGGGCTCCCGAAAAGGAATTTTTGAGCGATGTGCGCACATTGAACCGTTGGATGTATCTGATCGGTATTGCAATGCTGCTTATTGCCGCCATCGTAGTGTATTGGTTGTCGCATCGCATTATTAGTCCGATTGTACGCGTTGCAGCCGCATTAAAAGATATTGCACAGGGCGAAGGAGACCTAACCGTCAGTTTGCCGGTAACCGGTTTGGATGAAATCCGTAATCTTTCAGAATATTTTAATCAAACAATCGGAAAAATCAGAACGGCGATTCAATCCGTTGATAAGAATGCCGGTGCAATGACAAAGATCGGTGATGAGCTTGCTCGGAATATGTCCGAAACCGCCGGCGCTGCAAATGAGATCAGCACTCATATTGAAGATGTAAAACGCAAGATATTTACACAGGCTTCAAGCGTTACCGAAACATCTGCAACTATCGAAGAAATTATCCAAACCGTCAAGCAGTTAAACGGCAGCATTGCAACTCAGGCTGCAAGTGTCGCGGAATCTTCTTCGGCGATTGAAGAAATGGTTGCCAATATCGCGTCGATTACGAAGACCTTGGAAAGAACCGATGAGTCGATAAAATCCCTCGCGTCTGCTACTTCCGACGGTAAAGAAACGCTGCACAGCTCCAACGCCATCACACAAAAGATCGCCGAAGAGTCCGGCAGTTTAATCGAAGCGAGCGGCGTTATCCAGCATATCGCAAGCCAGACCAACCTTCTCGCAATGAATGCGGCAATTGAAGCAGCTCATGCCGGAGAAGCGGGGAAGGGCTTTGCCGTTGTCGCCGACGAAATTCGCAAGCTGGCCGAAGATTCGGCAACGCAGGGAAAAACCATTACAACAACGCTTAAGCAGTTCGGTACGGAAATCGAAAGCCTCTCAAATTCGGCACAGAGCGTTGAAGAAAAATTTAACGCCATTTTTAATCTATCCGAACAGGTTAAAATGATGAGTAATCAGCTGACTGCAGCGATGCGCGAACAGGAAAACGCCAGTAGAGAAGTGCTTACCGCAATCAAAAATATCAATGCGGTAACGGTTGAAGTCAACAACGGTTCTGCGGAAATGCTGAAAGGCGGTGAAAAAGCGGTAAAAGAAATGACAATTCTGGACGATCTTACGCGCGTTATTACCGGCAGCATGGACGAAATGACCTCAGGCTCATCATATATCAATACGTCTGTACAGGAAGTCAATCAAATTACCCAGCGTAATAAAGAGAGCATCGCCGAACTCGCCGCCGAGGTGAGCAAATTTAAAGTCAAATAAATCAGGGGAAGCAGGGTCGTTATGGTTTTAATGAAACATGTTTCAGAATGGACACAGATGTTCATTCGCGGGCGTTCCTTTACTCGGATGTTTTCGTGAGAAAATCTTGACCCTGCAAAAAATATGCATTACCATAGCAGTGATATATATCGTTGGTATATTTGTCATCTGTAAAGCGATAGTTTTTGACTATACCGATCATCACGGGGTAAAATATGAGCATATCCGACACGCAAAAAAAAATATTGGAAATCGGCAAACAGGAATTTTTGCAGAAAGGTTTTAAAGATGCCTCATTAAGGAAAATTGTAGCGGATGCAGGTTTTACACAAGGCGCTTTTTACGGTTATTACCCCGACAAGGAAGCGTTGTTTACTGCATTGGTATCCGAAGCGGCAGACGGTTTGGTTGCACAATTCAAACATGCACAAGAAGCTCATTTTGATTTAATTAAAGAAGGAAAAACTCAATTCAGCAGAAAACTGTCTACGGAATATCTGCATATTTTCGTAAACTATATTTATGATAATTTCGATGCATTTAAACTCGTGATTTGCCGGTCTGCCGGAACAAAGTACGAGCATTATATTCACGATTTAGTTGAGCTTGAGATTTCCGTCACCGAAAAATACTACCGTCTTTTACGAAAGCGAGGAAAGCTTGAAGGCATTGTGAGCCGTGAACTGCATCACATGATTACAAGCGCGTATTTTACCGCCGTGTTTGAAACAGTTGCGCATGACATGACACGCAAAAAAGCGCTTGAGTATGTAAAAGAACTGGCTGTCTTTTTTAACTGCGGTTGGGACGGTATTTTAAAGTTGATGTAAGAGAGAGAAATTGCTTGTAGCAGAAGTGGGCGCGTATACCGAGATACACCAATCAGGGATAGAGGTCGAAATGCTTTATGCCTTTATCCCATAGCCCGGTGCCGATTTTGCTGCATGCTTTTTTCTATAATTGCAATCTCGTTTGCCATCTCAGGTTCCAGTAATGTCGGCTCCAACCGGCTGATAAGGGCGCGACATTCGTCGAACCGGTCTTCTTTAAACGCCGCGGCCAGTCGGTCATAACAATCTTTTACTTCTTTAAATTCCATCGTATATTCGGCATTCTGATAATTGATATAATAGCACGGCACCTTTCCCTTTCCTTTTAAAAAGCGTGAAGGGCGTTTATAGAGCCGATAGCTGCCGGAAATGAGTGCCGCGGTTTTCATCGAGACGGTGCACGCCATCGGAGCTGTTACCGATTCAAGGCGGAAGGCCGTATTAACCGTATCGCCGAAGATATCGAAAATATATTTATGTACGCCGACGATGCCGCCGGTTATTGCTCCTGAATCAATCCCTATTTTTATTCTAAACCGGCTGTTATTATCTTTATTAAGTGTTTCAAAGCTTCGCAGCATTTCGACAGCGGCGCCGACAAGTCTGAGCGCATGGTCTTTTTCTCCTCTCAGGCCGCAGCATGCCAAATAGCCGTCCCCAAGTGTTTTTATCCGCTCACAGCCGAAAGCATCCATAATGCCGTCAAATTGAGTAAACATCGTATTTAATTGCGCAATAATATGCTCCGGCGCCGTACCTCCCGACCATTCGGTAAAGCTGACTAAGTCTGCAAACAGTACCGTTACCGCAGGATATACTTTAGGTTTTGATGTTCCCGTACTGATAAGTTCGTCGATAACGGAAGGCGGCAGCGTATTGCGTAAAAGCTTGTCGCTCTTTTCTTTTTCGCAAGCGAGTTCTTTTGTTTTTTCTTTTACTTTTCGATCAAGTTCATCCGCTCTCCGCTGTAAATTTCTAAAGCGGAGTTGGACGGCAAAGAAGATACTGCTTCCGATACAGCAGGTGAGTAGAAGATAGAACCATATAGTCTGATAAAAAAACGGCTTTTTATAAATAGCTGCACTGGAACCGCTCTTATTTACAATTCCGTCATTGTTTGCTGCTCTTACTTTAAATACGTAGTTACCGGGATTGAGGTTCGTATAGGCAATTTCCCGCGTAGTTCCGCAGCTACGCCACTCTTTGTCATACCCTTCAAGTTTATATTCAAATTGAACCCTCTGCGGAATGGTAAAACTTAACGCGGTAAATTTAAACAGGATTCGCTTTATTCCGGCTTCTATCGTCATCCTTTTTTCCGTTACATCATAGTCTTTGCCATCTAAAACGATACTCTCGATAACAACCGGCGGGGCATGTTTATTGGTAACATAATAGGAAGGAGCGCAAACCGCAACGCCTTTAAGTGTGGGCAGAAACAATGTATTTTCAGCGGTAACATGCGCCCATGCATTCGCCGCTAATTGACCGGTCAGGCCGTCAAGCCGGTTGTAACGGACAAGAAATTCGGCCGGAAGACCGTTCAGCACCGCTCTTACAAAAACATCCGTTTTTACCAGCAGTAAATCTTTTGCCGTTACAATCCA
>CAJPTT010000085.1 GCA_905373565.1 uncultured Treponema sp.
TAACTGCTTTACAGATAATCTTAAAATTTTATTTATATGTTATAGCTATGAAAAAGCGCAACTTTACTTTACTGCATTTGCATTTGCTCAAGAAGCGCCGCTGTGGCTCTCTCATAAAAGCGTAAAATATCCCGACACATTATTCATAAGCGCGCTCGGTTCGGGCGTATCCGAGGCGCAGGCAAAAGAAGATGCCGTTACGCAGCTTGCGCTTTACTTTAATTCCACGATAACCGTAAACCGCGAAGCTTCAAGCCGTATTACCGAATCCGATTCGGTCGAAAAATCCCGCTCCGTTTCAAGCTCCCTCACCGTCGAATCCGAAGCGGACTTACCGCTCCTCAGTTTTTCCGAAAGTTTTTGCGACCCTTCGGGGGAATGGCACGTGTGCGTCTATATCAATAAGAGCGATGCCGTAAAACGGTGCGCAGCGGAACTTGACGGCGGTATCCAAAAAGCAAAAAACGCATTGAAGGTCTGTAAAAATGCAGACGCCCCTATTTCCGCCTTTACCGGCTTTTCAAAACTCAAAAATCATCTATTCAAACTGCAAAAAACGTGCGAAGCGCTCACCGTACTTAACGCGGAAACAGGCAAAACGTATCGAACTGCAATCGATGCAATCGAAAACGACTGTATTACGGGTATGCGCACCATTAAACCGCTCGTATCGTTCGGCATACGCATCGAAAATGACGCTGATGGAAATATTGCGGCGGTCTTAAAAGAAGTAATTGAAAGCGAAGGATTTGTTTGCGGTGAAAATGCCGCGCTGCTCATTTCCGGTAAAATCACAATATCACAATCTGAAAATGACGCGGGCGTCTTTGCCCGTCCAAATCTGTCGCTGAAAATCCTCAATCAACAGGGCGAGGTTTTGTATTCGTATTCCCGCCGCTATAAAAAATGGGGACACCGCGACTTTAACAGCGCGGTAAGAAAGGCATACGCCGAAATAGACAAAGATTTGCGCGCTAATTTTATGAATGTCTTTCAATAGGGCAATAACGGCTGCGGAAATGTTCGTAACCGGGAAATACTAAAATAGTACAGGAGGATAAGAGATGAAAAAAATCCTTGGCATTATGGCGGCGCTTCTGATAGCGCACACTGCGGCGTTTGCAGTTGAAATTGAGACTGCTCTGGCGGAAACGGCGGAACAGTTTTCAAAAACGATCAAAACCGGCAGCACGATAGCGATTATCGGGATTTCTTCCGACACGGAAGAAATGAGCGACTTTATGCTCGATGAGCTGACCGTCAATTTTGTACGGTTGCGGAAACTCAAGGTTGCAGACCGTGCAAACCTTGCCGCAATTAAAAAGGAAATGAATTTCCAACTTTCGGGAGAAGTCGGCGATGATTCCATTCAGCAAATCGGTGCGATGGCTGGCGCGCAAACGGTTATCCGCGGAACCTTAAAACCGTTCGGCGAATCGTATTTACTTGTCATTCATGCGCTCAACGTTACAACGGCAGCGGTGGAAGACATTTACCGTGCAAAGATTGATGGAAATGAAACTTTAGCCTTGCTCTTATCGGTAGGAGTGAAAAACGGCAGCAAAAAAGTGCTGCGGGCGGATCGGTACCACGGCGGGGAGTTGGCGAAACTAGGATTCGGCAATCTGCTATTCGGAACGGGTGCATATCTTGCGGGGAATTATGTGGACGGCGCTGTTCTTACCGTATGGCATGCAGCAAATCTTGGTATGTTTTTTGGCGGTATAGCAGGTCTTGTCACAGCGGGGCCATATGATGTGGGATCGGTAGAATTAGGACTTTCTTTTCTGTCTCTCGGCTGTATTTCAGGTGCAGCACGAATCATTTACGGGTTTGTACGTCCCAAATATTATGTAAAGCGGGTTAAAAACAAATCGATGGGCGCAGCGGATATTTTGGATGGGCTGAATTTTGCTATTGCGCCGCTGGAAAACGGCAAAGCAGCAGTCTCTCTTGGCTATTCTCTATCATTATAAAGGAAGAGAGTTTATAGACAACAGGCACCTTCTAAAAACTCAAGGGTAATTTTTGGAAGATGCCTCATCAGCAAAGCTGATAATCGGACTGTTCCGAAACGGGAGTTTCCGAACAGGTTAAGAAATGAACGAGTATTTTTATTATGGAGGAAACAATGAACAAGACAATGAATGCGTTTACATGTGCGGTTTTTACAGTTTTAGCGGGAAGCGCACTATTATTTTCGAGCTGCACAACAACATCCGGCGCTCAAGCGGCGCCCATGGCTCCGCGGCCTAAGGTTGTGGACTGGCAGGGAGCTGCATACGGAACGGAAATTCCCGAATGGGCACGAATCATTTTGCAGGGTGATGAGGTTGATAAAATTCAAAAGATGAGTGAGTTCAGCAAAAAATATGTAAAGTTTGCATCGGCACGCGGACAAGATGTGGATTTACTCAAAGCGTGGGCAGCTGCGGATGCAGCGGATACCATTTCGCGCAGCATTACGCAAAACGTAACCAGCGAATTGGGAACGGCAATTAAGGGGAATAAAGACGATGCTGCAACGGTCAAAATAGCGGAGCAAGCAATCGGCATTTTCGCTTCGAATAAAATCAGCGGATTTGAAAAAAGCCGCGAGTTTTGGGTTAAAATGCAGCAACCTTCCGGCAAAACCGAATTCGAATACGTCGTCTTGTATGCAATCGATAAAGATAATTTCCAAGACCAAATCGACGCGGCGTTAGGTAAAATTTCCGCCAAAAACGAGCAGGAAAAAGAAGCTCTTTCCCGCATTAATGAATTAGTCAAGATGTCTGCCTTACGCGCCACTTCGATTTCCGAAGACCGATAAAAATCAAGAAATTGCAGCGGAGTGCATCCACATCCGCTGCTACCGTCTTATAAGATATCCAATATAAAATGTTGAGTGTTATATCCTAACGCTTTCGGGGTATAATTTTAATCGCTTGATAGCAATAGCGCTTAACCGTATACTAAAGGGACCTCTGAAAACAGCAAGCCTATCTGCTTGTTCTGTAAGGAAATGATTTATCGTATCCGCTAACGCGGATTGCGAAACAGTTTTTAGAGGTTCCCTAAAAATATATTTTAAAAAAAGATTGTAGTACCGATGTTGCTTGGCTCGTGGCCTATTATGCACCACGTGTTACAAAAGGAAAACCATGAATGTATACGATTTGATTGCAAAACATTACAGCGAACTTTTCCCGCTTGAGGCGGAAAAGCTTGATTTTATCCGGCACCTTTGTCCACTGCCGAGCAGATTGTGCGATGCAGGTTGTGCAACCGGCGACCTTGCGGTGGGTTTGTACAAAGAAGGATACAGCGTATACGGACTCGACTTAAATGCAAAGATGATTGGAATCGCAAAAGAGAAAGCTTCGGGTATCCGCACATCCGGAGAATTGGCATTTCATCAAGCGAACATCTCCGATATTCTGCAATTCGGTACCTGTAACGGTGTACTGTGTTTCGGCAATACGCTCCCGCATCTACCTGATGAAACGGCACTCCGCCATTTTTTCAGCGCTGTGTATCAGTCTTTACAAGCGCACGGTGTTTTTATTGTTGAAGTCCTCAACTACGACCGAATCCTTGCCGAGAAAAAAATGGACTTTAAAGATAAAGAAACGGACGCCTTCATTTTTAAGCGGCGCTATGATTTTTTACCGGACGGAAATATCAAGTTTACCATAGAGTTTATTGACAAGCAGCGCAATACCGTAGGTTCGGACTTTACGGTGTTACATCCGTTACAGCGCAAAACACTGTTAGCTTTATTCGAGCAGGCAGGCTTCCAATCCGTTGCCTCTTATTCGGATTACAGCTTTACCGAAAGCTGTGCAGAAGATTATGCCGTAGTGTACACCGCAAAGAAATAATCGGAATAATTCCGTATCATCATTTTGATAATGATAATTCCGTAATTCTCAATATAAGGTTTGTTTATGAGAAATCAAAAGCTCGCTTGCTTGTTTGTAATTTTTTTTACAATTATTGTGATAAACGGTATATCCGCAGAAAGCGCCAAAGATTATAAAGTGCTGATAGGCATGGATCATGAAAAAGTGATGCAGCTTAAAGAAATTAAAACGCTGGTAATCGATGCGGAATTTTTTTCTCAAGAAGATATCGCGCAGCTTCACAAAAACGGAAACGTCCAAATATTTTCTTATTTAAACATCGGCTCTATCGAAACATTCCGCGATGACTATGCAGCATTTGCGGATATCGTTTTAGGACACTACGAAAATTGGGACGAAGAACAATGGGTAAATGTTGCGAATAAAAGATGGCAAAAAAGGATAAAACACAAAGCGCAGCTTTTGTCTCAAAAAGGTATAGACGGTTTTTTTCTTGATAACGCTGACGTTTATTATCATTATCACACACCCGAAATATATCAAGGACTCATAACTCTCTTACACGAAATACACACGGAAAATAGACCCATTATCATTAACGGCGGAGATATGTTTATCACCGAAGCGATGCAGCAAAATTCCATTAAAGGAATAATACGCGGGGTCAATCAAGAAAGCGTATTTACCGAAATACATTTTAAAACTAATACGTTCGGAGCAAAACCGGTAGAAGACAGAGCATATTTTATGGAATATCTGGCTCAATGTAAAACGTATGGACTCACCGTCTATGTACTCGAATACGGCGCAACGAAAAAACTGACAAAAGAAATAAAAGCATATTGCGAGCGCAACGGATTTACCTACGACATATCCTATTCAGTGGAGCTGGATAAGCTGTTTTGAGTTTAAGGGAATTTCTAAAAATCTCCACTTGAATTTTCCGCGATGCCTATATGATTTTATAAACAAAAGAAAACCATTTAGAGCATACTATAACCATTTAGAGTAGCACATAAAAAATATTTCCAATGTAGTTTTCCGTTATCACATTTTCATGGAATAACTATGAATATTTCTTTATCAGAATCCGTTAAAGGAAGATTAAATGAACTTTTAGATTACTTTAATATTAATGTTATGGAGATTAAGAAACTGTTCTCATCGGAAAGCATTCCGATTGTATTACATAAGGAAGAAATAATAAATCATATTTTTATGGCTGAAAATAAACCTTCCGTTCTCATTGACAGAGAATGAGAAATGTCTATAATATAACTAAGTTATATTTGACGGGTGTTTTAAATGGCAAACGGAGATTTCGACCTTACGCATAAGAAAATACTGGAATGCGGAAAAAAGATTTTCAAAGAAAAAGGCTTTGAAAAAGCCAATCTGCGGGAAATCTGTGCGCAGGCAGGCGTTACAACCGGAGCCTTTTACGGTCATTTTGAAGACAAAGAAGCTCTTTTTTCCGAATTGGTACAGCCGGTTGTCACCGATGTTGAATACCATTATAGCTTGATCAAACAACAAAGCTTTACAATGTATAAAAAAGAAACGGTAATTACAAAACAAACAATCGAATCCATTCTTGATTTAAAACTAAAGGGAGCCGTTGGTATGGTGTCCTATTTTTTTGATAACAAAGACATTTTCGAACTTTTGGCGTTTTGTGCTTATGGAACAAAGCATGAACATTTCTTAGATGAAATAATAGAAAAAGAAGATAAAAATCACCTGAAAATCTTAGAGATGATTCACGGAAAAAAGAAAGCAGCCCAAGTAATCACCAAAAAAGGCATTCACTTACTGAACCATGCGTACCTGTATGCACTATCGGAAGTTGCCGTTCATTGTGAAACAAAAGAAGAAGCCGAACGCAATGCCTATTTAATTGCAGACTTCTTTAATGAAGGCTGGAAAAAAATGCGCACGGTTTAATTGTAATTATGAATATGAGAGTAACATACCCCCGAAGCTCTGCGTCGGGGGCATTGGTTGGGGTTTCCAAAGGGAGCACCCTTTGGCAGTGCGCGGAAAAAGAATAGGGTTATAGGGGAAGGGAAAAACCACCGCTCTGAACGGGGGTGTGTCCCTTCCCCTGAAATATGGAGGTTGTTTGATGAAACTAAAAGACATCGTGCAAATAGCTGTGTTGACAGTTATTGGGTTCGCAATCGGAATGGCAATTTCGATGCTGACGGGAACACTGGGAGCCATAGCCTTATACGCTTCCGCAGGATTTGCCGCTTTCGCAGTCGGCCCTGTTTTTGTGATAACGGCTAAAAAAATAAAGCATCGCTGGACGGCGGTTTTATTTTGGGTTATCTACGGATTGTTATATACTCTTATGGGGTATTGGATAATGATACCGATTTGTTTGGTTTCGGCAGCACTTGGCGAAATCATCATCGGCGATTATTCAAGCAATGTAAAAGTTTCAATCGCTTTTTCGGCTGCAATGTTTGTCGTCGCAATGCATCCGATTATATTTGTCAAAGTATTAGGTGCGGAAGGAATTACGAAGTTCGCTCCGTCTATTTCAAGTGAACAGGCTCAGTGGATGATTCGGTTTTACACGGGAAAAGCCATCGCAATAGCGGTAGCGTGCAACATCATCTTGGAATCTTTGGCAGGCTTATTCGGTACCTATATCAATAAAAAGTTTTTTGAAAAGAGCAGTAAAAAGAGCGTATTATAATGAAGCCGGCAAGAAACACTCAAGGATGGTCAATGAATCCGATAACGCTTTTTATCCTCATACTGCTCACATCATTCTTGGTGTTTCTTGTCGATCAAACGATGTATTATGTACTGCTCGGTATGAGCTTTCTCTTTTTGATTTTATTTTCATACTCGGAAGGTATAAAAAGGGCTGTAGTCTATATCGGCTTATTTTTGCTGATAAAGCTCTTGGTATATATCGATTTGGGAATGACAACCGGAGCATTGATAGGATTGATTGCTTTATTTTTAAGGCTCTATCCTATCTTTAACATCGGAAGGATATTGATTTTAACCAGTCCCTTAAAAATTATGAGCGCATTGCGTGCGGTAAAAGCGCCGCAATCTCTTTCGATAGGACTGGTTACCGCCTTACGCTTTTTGGACGAAATGACGGCACGGTTAAACGAAATAAAAAACGGTATGAAGGTGCGGGGGTTGCGTTTGAGCCTGTTACATCCTATCCGTTCGTTTGAGCTTTATCTTATTCCCCTCATTTATAAATGCCTTCATGTAAGTGAAACGCTGACCTCATCGATAATCGCAAAGGGGATTGAGTACGAAGGAAAAAAGACGAGTTATAAACCGGTGCGCTTCGGCTGGTACGATACGCTGGGTTTATCGGCGGCTGTATTTTTAGTATGGCTGACTATCTGCGCATAGCAGTAAAAAAATATAAATTGCAAGCAGTATTGCCCAAAAACAAGATTTTTTATGATTTTTTAAAAATAACTATTGCATTTATTAAAGATATGGTGTATAACTCATACCGACAAGAATGTCGGTATAGAAGGAGTATTCTGAATGTCCAGAATAAGAATGGATTATGAAGAAAGAAGACAACAAATTAAATCTGCAACAAAGAAGATTCTTTTGAAAAAAGGATTTAGGAATACTGTAATGGATGACATTATGCAGGAAACAAAACTTTCGAGGGGAGGGCTCTATCACCACTACAATAGCGTAAGTGAAATTTTATATGAGATTATGGCTGATGGTAACAAAACAAGGGATGCTATAATCGAAGATACATTGACATTAAAAAAAGATTTACCATTTAACGAGTTAGCAGCTGAGATCATTGTAGAAAAGATGCTTGCAGAAAATGAGCTTGTTTCAATTTATGCAATGTTTTTACAAGAAATAAAATATGATGAAAAATTAAAAAAACTGTATGAAAAGCTTAAAACTGAATCTATTCAATCTATTTCACGCTTGTTTGAAGGTCAAAATAGAGAGTCTTTTAAAAATTATTCTGAATTAATCGCAGATTTAATTAATTCAGTTATTCTATCTTGTGAGATTTTACATACGAGAGCTAACTTTTTATCAAACAAAGAAGTCTTAAAAAGAATGATTATTGAATCTTTAAAACAATCAAAAGATTTAGGCTAATATATGGAGGTATATTTATGAAATTAAAAGACATTATCCAAATTACCGTATTTACAGTTATTGCTTTTGTTTTAGGTATGGCTGTATCAATGGGAACAGGAATGCTAGGAACCGCTTCACTTTATATTGCAAGCGGGTTTTCCGCACTTGTAATTGCTCCGCCGTTTTTTGTTATGGCAAAAAAGACCAAGAAAAAACCTGCTGCATTTATCTTTTTTATGTTGCTGGCTGTTTTTTGGTCACTAATGGGATATTGGCCGATGCTTATAATAAATTTAATAGCAGGCATTACGGCTGAACTTATCATAGGAAATTATGAGAATGACAAACGAGTTGCTTCAGCGATTGCAACGGGAATGTTTATCATTTCAATGCACGCTATGACTTTTGTTAAAGTTTTAGGACCTGAGAAATTAGTGGAAGTATTTACTGTTTTTTCTCCGGAGCAAGCTCAATATATGTACA
>CAJPTT010000086.1 GCA_905373565.1 uncultured Treponema sp.
TTTTTATTACAGCTCTTATTTTATGTAATACGGCAGCGCATACCAGCGATAATTTTGTTTTATTCAAATACGGCGCAACAGCTTCGGCACTAAAATAATTTTTCAGAAGGTTCACTGCCAGCACCCTATCCTCTTTACTTATTCTCAGTAAGATAAGGTCATAATACAAATAATGCAGGTAATATCGTTCTATATTAAGCATAGCAACAGCCTTATGCTCAACGGCATACGTGTCAAAAAAAATTCTAAAGCCATTTAAAATATTACCGATTGAATCCATATCTCTTTTTATGCTTTCGATATTCTTCCGTGTATTCGATATACCGCTTTCATCGTTATAGCAAACAAGAACATCGCGTACCGATGCATAACTTTTTGCATGATATGCAATAACAACAGACTCGTAAAAGTCTTCTCCCATCACGGCATAAAAATCAGACATTTTATTAAAAGCATTTTTCAGCAATTCCGTCTTATATGCTTTATTCCAAACAGTCCCCGCACGGGGGGGCAGCTCATATACCAGCGAGCTAAAAAGTTTGTCTGCCGTTACGGTAGAATCAGGCGCAGTGTTTTCATTTGCATGAACAGAATGATACCCGTATTCAAGCATTTCAACGGAATTTTTGCAAAGCGTATTATAAATAACTTCAATAGCATGAGGCTGTAATGTATCGTCACAATCCAAAAACAACATATAATCGCCGGATGCATTAAGCACGCCTGTTTTACGAGCGACATGAGGACCTTTATTCTCCTTGTGCGTCAGTATTTTGATGCGTGTATCTTTCTGAGCATAATTTCGTAACAAAGCAGCGCTGTTATCGGCAGAACAATCGTCAACGCATATAATTTCCAAATCCGTATAGGTTTGCTTTACAACGCTTTCAAGTGTTTGAGGAATATACTGTGCTCGATTAAATATCGGAATGATAACGGTAAATTTCATTTTATTCGTGCGGATGGTTGAATACCCCGACGCTCTGCATCAGGATTGTTGATTACTTTTCCATATCTACGGTATATACATACTGCATAAGCATATTCAATAAGAAAACTAAATATAAATATACCGCATTTAATAAGACCTTTTATTTTTGTAGTGAGAGTATTGCGATGCGCCAAACTTTTAAGCGTCTCTCCGAAATTTGTCATGTCGAATAAAAATACCGGCAATTTATTTTTATATTTAAGCAGCAGCATTTTTTGATAGCGAACAACATCCGCCGATTTTATATAATCTTCTATCGGTTTATTTGTGTCCACATTGATTTCTTTGCTACCGGTAAACTCATCAGGGAAATGATAGCAATACTCAGACAATTCATATTCTATTTTTAAAACATCATCTTTCCACTGAGGATAATTTTTAAATTTATAGGTATTTTTAATCGATTGAGCAGGATCAAAATAGTTTAATTTTTTTATATGTTCTTCATCTTTTAATGATAAAAAAATTTTTAACCGTTCTAAACTACTTTCATAATTAAAAACAAAATCCTCAAAACGGAACAGTATTACATTTGTATTCAAAGCTTCTTTTTTTTGAGAAAATCTAATTCCTCTATACCAATTAATAAATACATCTACATTATCTGTTGGGATATAAGGCTCTCCCCATGAGCTTTTATTCAATACATACATATCGCGGGGATCTCTATCAACAATGATAATTTTTGTGTCAGGCGCATAGTTTAAATATGCCGAAATATTATATGCGGGAAAAAACTGATCTATCAAGATTTTTTTAGACCCAACGCGAAGCGCTATTTCTGCAATCAAATTGCTGACATATTCTTGCGCTTTATAATAGAAAGAATCGGTAAAATGAGCATAATAGGATTTATTTCGTATATGATAAGCAGGATGCCATGTATCCGGTTCAAAAAGAGAATACCTTGAATACGAATATTCATTTAAGAACACTTGCTTTGCTAAGTTATAATACAGCAAATCTTCTTTTGAAAGTTTAATGGTATCCGATCCTCGATGCCAATTTCCGTTCCAATGCGCCGTACAAATTGAATCGATAAAAGCTTCGGAATGCCGCACAAAATTATTGTTAAAATATTTTCTAAACGGACGCTGCTTATTCAGCGTATTAGCAAGCCTAAGAAATCGTTTTATTGCGAGATCGCACTTTAATCGATGGCCTTCGCGTAAAGCATTTTCCAAATCTTGTATACCGTCAGGCTCATGTAAAAATGTACACTCAAATTCCGCATTCAAACTTTCTATATTTTCAAATTCTTCCAATATATTCGTAGCGGCAGAACTTCCGGTAAAGCCGTAACCCGTGCATGTTATAATTTCAGTCATTTTTACCCTTTATATCTTTGTTCCGCTGCTGCCGTTTATAAATCGAAACTCCGTAAGAATCAATATGTTGTATAAATTCGCGGTGTGTTAACTGCCGATATGAAACAATATCAAAAAAATAGGGTATGGTCGTTTCTTCTTCCAATTCAGCTTTTAACGCAGCGGCTGTAAAAGGCGTAACCCGTGCGCCTTTGATTGCGATATCAATATCGGAAGCTTTTTTATAAGAACCGAGTACACGCGAGCCGAATAGTACGGCCTCTTCAACTTCAGAATGCCGCACAAGATACTCAATAATCATTTGTAATTCGGTTTCTGTAAGACCATACCGCATAGCATTAGGAATCCGACTCCGCTGCCAACCTATTTTGCAGCTTAATCAGTGCAGGCTGTAGGGAAAAAATAATAAAATCAATCGATTCTTCAAGCATACTCATATCATAAGTATGGCTGGTAATATTCCGCAGATCAAGCGCTTTTAACCAAAGCTCCCCCTCATCGATAATCCCATCCTGAAATGCCTGCCTGAAAGCACGTCTCCCATTTTGCACTTCCACATAACCTTGGACTTCAAGATAGTCTTTCAACGTTTTCCATGAAAGCTCAATCACAATTTCAAATGCCTGTACTAATGCCATTCTACACGTTTCGTAATATTTTGTCCCTTTAGGATTTTCAAGGGCATCAGTACGGCGCGCTTGAAATACTACAAAAGCTCTTTCAAAATTTTGGAATCGCTGCTTCCAACGCTCGGGATTAATCATATAATGCATTCTCCGTATTTAGGGAACATTCATAATTTCAGTTATTTTGATCCTTGAAATGATTTTTTGATTACTTCAACAAAGCAGGTTGTGTAAACAGGCGAACCGGTAATGATGGAATATAAAATAATAACCGGAGCATATAATATCCGACCAAAGCGAAATTCCGTATACCTGGTTTTATAAAAAAAGTGCTTATCGAAAATTTTAACCGTTGCACTACAAAATCGGGACACCAGATATAAGCATGACGGAGCACTTTTATAGCTGCTGTTTTATCAATATGCTGATAATCCGTTTCTTTTTTTTCCGGTAAAGAAGCAATAAGATTCTCAAACTGCCCGATACTATTTTTTATAGAAAACTCTTTGACTTTTTCAGCACAATTTTTTGACACTTTGTTATACAGTTCTTTATCGGTTAGTAAAGTTTTTATTTTTTTTGCATAATCGTCGGCATTCCAATCCGCTACTAAACCGCAATTTCCATTGTCAGCTAATTCTTCGGAAGCACCTGCAACCGGCGTCGTTACAAAGGGTTTCCCTAATGCCATCGCTTCCAATACGACGGTAGGAAATCCTTCTGCGAATGATGATAGGCAAAGAATATCCGCACGCTGTATATATGGCAGAGGGTTTTGCTTATAGCCTAAAAAAGAAACCTCGTTTGTTATGTGTAATTCGCTTACCAACCGCATTAAGTTTTCTCTTTCTTCTCCATCGCCAATAACAAACAAATTAAAGCGTATATTTTCCGTTCGTAATTTTGCAACAGCTTGTATAACTAATGAGAAATTTTTATTTTTATCCAAACGTCCCAAACAGATTAATATAGGGACATTATGCCGAATATATTGATCTTCAATTTTTTCAGCTGATTTTATTTTCGTATTTTCCGCATCGAATGGATTATAAATTATATGCGCTTTATCCATATATTCAGGAAAGATATTTTCCAAAGATTTTAAAGATTTAGCTGAAATCGTCACAATTCTATCGGCATAGTTCCATGCTTTTTTCTGCATTTCATTACAATAGACGGTAGTAATTGAATGGTCAGAAAGGTCTAAATCATCAATTGCCCCGTGAAACCATGCTATTGTCTTTTTATCGGGAAACGCCCGAAGCATAAATGAAGGTATTTGATAATTCCATGTAATAACAACATCATATTGATCAAGATTCTTTATTGCACGTATTAACGAAGGAGAGTTCTCGATACAATATTGTGTAAAATGTTTACTGAAGCGAGATTCACGGACACCATTTATAAGCGGGTTAAGTAATACGACATTGTCGTTAATAGGTTCTTGTTTTACTTTGAAGTCGACTATTTCCTGTATTGCTATTTCATACTTTGCTGCATCCAAATTATTAACAAGCGTTGTTAAAACTTTCTCGGCACCGCCACCGCCGGAATGGGTGTAGGTAATAAACAATAATTTGATTTTTTTTTGAGTATTCATAATTTGATAAGTCAAAACCATTATTATTTTATTGCGCAGATGTATTCTCTAGTTTCCAATCATTTATTTTCTCAATGACATACTGCACTTGTACATCAGTTAGCAGCGGACTCATCGGAATACTGACAACCTCGGCATGTATTTTCTCACTTATCGGCAAGTGAAGATGAGAAAATTCTTTATATGCGTTTTGTTTATGCGGCGATGTCGGATAATGGATAACCGTTTCTATTCCGCAGGAATTCAGATATTCGATGAATGCTTTTCGATTTTGAACACGAACACAATAAATGTGCCATATATGCTCTTCTGCTTCATGTATTTTCGGTAAAATCACTGCATTGTTTTTTATTCCCGTATTATACAATACGGCAATTTGGCGTCGGCGAGTATTATCCGCATCAAGCCTTTCCAATTTTACCGAAAGTACGGCAGCTTGTATTTCATCAAGCCGCGAATTTTCACCTTTATACTCGTGCACATATTTTACGCTTGAACCGTAGTTTGCAAGTTTTCGTATTATGGCGGCAAGTTCATCATCATTAGTTGTAACACAACCGCCATCGCCTAAGCAGCCGAGATTTTTACCCGGATAAAAACTGAATCCTGCTGCATCTCCAAAGCTCCCGCTTCTTTTGCCATGAAAGCGTGCACCATGCGCCTGCGCTGCATCTTCGATTACTTTTAAATGATACCGTTTTGCAATTGCATTAATAACTTCCATATTACAAAGTCGGCCGTATAAATGCACCGGCATAATAGCCTTTGTTTTTTCTGTTATTTTTCCTTCGATTTTTTTCACATCAATTAAGTAATCATCAATATCAGGCTCTACAAAAACCGGCGTTAGATTTTCCGCGCTTATCGCAAGAATAGTCGCAATAAACGTATTTGAGGGAACAAGAACTTCATCACCGTCATTGAATACTTTAAGTAATTTATAAGCACGTAGAATGAGCTTTAAGGCTTCAAGGCCGTTTCCAACACCGATACAATGCTTAACATCGCAATAATTTGCAAATTTTTTCTCAAACAGTTCACATTCTTTGCCATGAATATACCAACCGTTTTTTATAACTTCAGTAACTTTTTGTGAAAGCAGCGGTTCGAAAGATTCGGTTATTTTTTGTAACGGTAAAAAAGGAATATACATAATCACCTCACTGTTTCTGCAATAAATTTCAAATATTCGCCATATTCGTTATTATAAAACGTAGATTGTTTTATCAGCTCATCTTTTGTAATCCATTTTTTTAAGTAAGCAATTTCTTCAATACACGAAATATATAAGCCTTGCCGTTTTTGAATTGTAGCAATAAAATTTGAAGCTTCCAAAAGCCCATCAGGTGTTCCCGTATCCAGCCACGCCATACCGCGCCCTAAAAGCTCTGCATGAAGTTTACCTTCTTTTAAATAATCGTTGTTTATGCTGGTGATTTCCAGTTCACCTCGCGCGGACGGCTTTACACTTTTTGCTTTTTGGATGACGCTGTTGCCGTAAAAATATAAACCGGGAACGGCATAATGCGATTTGGGGTTTTCAGGCTTTTCTTCAAGCGAAAGCACTTTTCCGTTTTCATTAAATTCCAAAACACCGTAAGAATGCGGATCTTTCACATAATAACCGAAAATAACTGCAGAATCATTTTCCGTTGCTTTTTGTTTTGCATTTTCCAAAATCGGAGTAAAGCTGCGTCCGTAAAAAATATTGTCTCCTAATACCAAAGCAACCGAATCATCTCCGATAAAATCTTCCCCGACAATAAAGGCATCGGCAAGCCCGCGAGGTTTTTCCTGCACGGCATAAGAGAAATCCATGCCTAACTGAGAACCGTCTTTCAAAAGCTCTTTAAAAAGAGGGATGTCACGTCGGGTAGAAATAATCAGCACTTCACGAATTTCTGCAAGCATTAAAACCGAAAGAGGATAATATATCATCGGCTTGTCGTATAGGGGCAGCATTTGTTTTGAAACTGCTTGTGTAATCGGGTAAAGTCTTGTTCCCGATCCGCCTGCTAAAATAATTCCTTTCATATACTATTCCCAGATAATATTTTTTTCCAATGTTTCCAGATAGATATCCAGACTTTCATTTACCGCTTCGATAAGCATATTTTGAAATAATGTCTTTTCATTTTGCTGTTGCCATGATTCTATGGCATCAAGATATGCTATTCTGTCTTTTGCTTTTATAATTGCAGACGGGAACCCATAATGCAAAAGAATAAGATTCATTAAAAGCCGGGCAGTACGTCCGTTTCCATCAGTAAACGGATGAACGGTAACCAATCTTATATGAGCCTCTGCGGCAAATAAAACACTATGTTCGGAAGTTTCTTGAGTCAGCCATAAAAAAAAACTATCCATTTCATCTATAATTTTCAACGGATCACAGTATCGGTGAATACTTCCATCTTTCAGTTTTACATATACAGGGACTTCCCGATATCTACCGGCATTTTTATTATCAATATTTTTCAATACTATTGAATGGATATTTAAAATATCTTGCCGTGTATATTCGGCAATGCTTTTATGCGCAAGCTGTTCAATATAATCAATAGCCTCTTTATGATTTATTATTTCCAAATGTTCGTGAACGGCTTTACCGCCTATAGTAAGGCCGTCAAGCAGCACAACCCGCGTTTCACGGAGCGATAACGTATTTCCTTCAATAACGGTAGAATTATAGGTAAACTCCACATCAAAAAGCCGCTTTAAATTTTTTATTTGTTCCGGCGTCAAAGGACGAAAGCTGTCGAGTTTTTTCTTTTTACTATCTATTTGTTTTAGTAAAGCATAATTTAAGGACATAGGTTATATAATTCTAAATATTTGTCTGTCTATATTTTAAAAACTCATCATAACTTCGGATATAATCATCTTCAGTATAATATTCCGAGGCAAGAACAAGCGCTACCGAACCGAAAGAAAAATCCGTAAGATTCCGCCAAATACCGGGTTTTATTAAAACCCCTTGTGAAGGCTGATTAAGAAAAATTTTTTTTGTGTTTTTACCGTCATCAAGCTCAACTATAAAAGAACCGGACGCCGCAAGGAGAAGTTGAAACAACTCTTTGTGAGCATGCGCGCCTCTTTCTTGATTTTCCGGAATTCCATAAAGATAATATATACGCTTAACTTCAAATGGTAAAAGACTTCTATCATCAAGACGAGTAAAATTAGAGACAGGGTCTTTAACTAATGTTAAAAGCTTGCAATCATCAATAGAATACAGCATTACATCTTCCTTAAATGAAATTTCTCTGTCGAAGATATGATCAATACTACCGTATTTTCTGCAAATCCCGATAAGGTAAAATCCGTATTTCTACCGATGTACAAGCCCTTATTTGCATTTTCCAAAAACATACCATTTATAGGATCATCAGTGCTGTCATTTCCGAATACGAAACTTCCTGAAAGAGCTACGAAAAAGAATTCCGTATTTTTATTATCAATAGACTCATATTGGTCATTAGTATTATATATATTAAAAAGATTCACACTCTTAATTTTAAAAGGAATACTTTTTTCACCCTCAAAAAAAGAAAGATTTCCACTTTCATCGGTAATTTTCGGCAACTCTATTTCTTTCATTTTAATCTCCTCAATTAGAACACTTTATTCTTTCATCCCGAATAACAACTTACCTATATTTTTTACAGCATTATACAGCCTCCGCTTATGAGCAGATCCAACAGTCCCTATAGTGCATGCTTTATATAAGTTAATATAATCTTTATATTGAAAATGAAAATCATTATCAGCAAAAAAAGTTTGATGTTCATTTAAATAGTGAATAAGTTTTTCAAA
>CAJPTT010000087.1 GCA_905373565.1 uncultured Treponema sp.
CGTATAAGGAGAAAAAACAATATGGAATTATTGGTTTTCGTAAAACAGGTTCCGGACGATTCTGTTGAAGTTAAACTTGATTCTTCTACAGGCGCTCCCGACCTCAATGGCGTCCTTCCTGTTGTCAATGCATTTGATACGTACGCAATGGAGATGGCAGTAAGATTCAAGGAAGCGAACGGAGGCGCGGTTACCGTAGCGACCATCGGCGATGATAAGGCAGTACAGGCAATTAGAGATTGTCTTGCCGTCGGCGCCGACAAGGGGTTCCTTCTTAAAGACGATTCTTTTACCGATTCCGATGCGGCGGCGAAGGCATACATCCTTTCCAAGGCGGTAAAAAAGCTTGAAGCAATGAATGGCGTAAAATATGACATCATTTTCTGCGGTAAAGAATCGACCGATTATGCCGGTGGTATGGTCGGCCTTTTGCTCGCTCATGAATTGTGCATTGCCGGTATTACCGATGTTATCGCAGTAGAGCAGGCGGCAGATGGCGTGAGTTTCAATCAAATGACCGAAACGGGCTATAATGTTGTGAATGCAGCTATTCCTGCTGTTGTTACTATTCAAAAACCGAATTACGATCCGCGATATCCGACCATTAAAAGCAAGTTGAAAGCCAGAAAGACCGAAGTTCCGGTTATTTCTGCCGCCGAGCTTGAGACGGATGCCTCAAAGGTAGGCGCAGCCGGTTCTCCGACCAAATTACTTGGTCTGCGTGAGCCTCCTAAGAAACAAGCTGGTATTAAGATTCAAGAGGAATCCGTTGCTGACTCCGCACAGAAAGCTATTGCCGTTATGCGGGAAGCAAAAGTACTTTAATGAAGGAGGAATTACAATGGATTGCAAAGATATTCTTGTCGTATTAGAACTTGATAAAGGCGCGTTGGTTGGTGTCAGTCTTGAAAATATTGCTGCAGCGAAAACAATCGCCGGCAGCGGCAAGGTTATTGCCGTTACGACCTGCGAGAATGCAGCAAAAAAAGCTATTGAGTATGGTGCGGATAGCGCCGTTGTCCTCAACAGCGACACATTGGCCGAATATAATGCCGATGCAATGGCAGAGGCTGTTGTTCAGCTGGCTAAGGAAGTGAATCCGGCGCTGATCATTACAGGCGCGACAACCAACGGTAAAGATATTGTTCCCAGAATTGCAGCAAAACTCGGCGCAGGTTCCGTGAATGATGTTATAGCGATAAAAGCGGACGGCAATGCGTTTGTCTTTACGGTTCCCGCTTTTTCGGGAAATATTCTTACCGATATGGAAATCGGTACACCGACTAAGGTTATTTCGATTCGCGGCGGATGTTTTTCTAAAAATGAACCGGAGACGGGAAAGACCGGCGATATAAGCCGAAAAGATATTTCCGTTGCTGCCGATGCGATTCGCTTTCATATCCGAGAGCGTGTTCAGGAGATATCCGAATCCGTCAATCTTGAAGAAGCTCAGGTGATTGTAGCCGGAGGACGCGGTATGGGAAGTACCGAAGGTTTTAACATGCTCAAGGAATTGGCGGATGTACTTGGCGGCGTAGTCGGGTGTACGAGAGCGGCTTATGAAGCCGGTTGGATTAGCCGTGCTCATCAGGTAGGACAATCCGGTAAAATTGTAGCTCCTAAGCTTTACCTCGCTTTCGGTATTTCAGGCGCTACACAGCATGTTTCCGGTATGATCGGTTCCAAGTATATCGTGGCTGTCAACAAAGATGAGGATGCTCCGATCTTTGAAGTGGCCGACGTAGGGATCGTTGGAAATGCGCTGGAAGTTCTTCCGATATTCATCGACGAATTTAAAAAACTCAAAGCTTAAAGCCGATTGTATGCAAAAGTTTTTATAGGAGTACATCTTGGCTATGGAAAAGAGCGTAGCGCAGCAGATGCTCTTGGAAGAATTTGAACGGGAAAGCAGAATACGCAACTTTGTTAACCCGATTTTTACAAAAATCCTCAAATTGACAGCGCTGCTGGTTACCTTTTACCATCTGGCGTATGCTTCCGGCTATATCCGGCCGGAAACATTGCGCCATCGTTCCGTTCTTGTCGCATGATTTTGTTGATGCCTTTTGCAATCTATCCCGCATTTAAACCATCGAGCAGAAAGGTTATCGCATGATATGATTACATCCTGATGGTTTTATCCGTTATCATTCCGATTTATATGTGAGTGAATTATCAAGCTATCATCGATAGAGTAGGGGATACAAACCTTAAAACAGCTTTTTAAAAAAGCCCTCGTACTATCGCTGCTACTTGCTGTGCGCTTTTCGAGTCGGTCATGTCGATGCGGTGAACATTCGGGAAGGATTGGAAAAAGGTTTGCTGCCGTTTGGCGTACCGTTTGCTGTTGCGCTTAATGAGGTCTTTCACCGCATCGAGCGGGGCGGCCGCCGGCGCATCGGGGGACAGCTCAAAAAACTCCCGATACCCGATAGCCTTCATCGCAGGATATTCGGCAGTACAGCCCTGCGAAACGAGCTGTGCAATTTCCTGCTGTAATCCTTGCGCAAACATCTCATCGACACGGACTTCGATGCGCCGGTACAGTTCATCGCGAGAGCGGTCTAAACATATCGGGCAAAAGCGGAAACCCTCGCGATAACGGTACGACAGCTCGAACGAGCTGAGCGGCCGCCCCGAGGCGCAATACACCTCATGCGCGCGGATGATACGGTATTCGTCATGGATGTGGATTTTTGCTGCCGATGCGGGGTCAAAAGACGCAAGTTCCGCGTGCATTGCCGCGGCGCCGACACGTTGCATCCGTTCCTGCAATTGTGCACGTAAAACCGGATCCGCCTGCGGAGTAACCGGCATACCGTACATAAAATGCTTAATGTAAAACGCCGTCCCGCCAAGCACAACCGGCAGTTTGCCGCGGCTTGCAATGTTCTGGCAGAGTGCATCCGTGTTGCGTACAAAGTCCGCTACGGAAAATTCTTCGGAAGGGTCGCATATCCCGATGAGGTGATGGGGGAGCGTATCGAGAAGCTCTTGGGGAGGCTGAGCAGAACCGATCGGCATACCGCGATATACCTGTACCGAATCCGCAGATATAATCTCTGCTTTAATGGAGTTAACAGGAGAAGCAAAAAAATGAGCGGCAAGCGCGGTTTTCCCGCAGGCGGTAGCCCCGAAAATAACCGCGACCGGAATTGTAGGCGTCGATATCAAGAATTAGGAATGATCAGGCCGGTAGTCTATTTTATAGTCGATAGCGCCGGTAAACACTTGAGCCGCCGCAGTACACACAACCTTATCGTTATTCTCTTCGAGTATCGGATCCTGAATAGTTACCAGCTGAAAAGCGCGCCGAGTAGCAGCGCAGGTAATTTCGTAAATATTGCCTTTGAATTCAATCAATTCTTTTAACGGAAAAATCATAAGGCGTATTATAGCGAGTTTTAGTATTTACTGCAACCGATTAGTTTGTCAATTATGTGAAAGTTAGTATATTGCCCCATCATGATATATCATCATAATGTGTCCACATCCTGATAATTTTCACAGTTCCGTCATATTCGTTATCGTCTACCATAATCTTACCGGGAAAAACCTGATACACAAATCTATGTTTAATAGTAATTCTCCGTGAATACAGTCCCGCAAGATTCCCGATAAGCGCTTCATAAGGTGGAGGATTTGCAAACGGATTGCTTCTGACAATTTCTATCAGTCTTTTTGCTTTTGTATCCAGCCGAGCCGATTTTAAATTTTTTATGTCTTTAATGGCTTGCTTATCGTACACTATATGATACATCATGATACATCGGCAATTACCACAAAACATCTTTTTCTGCGATACATTCTTCCAGCGGAGTTTCCATTCCTTTTTGCAACGAAGCAGCCATTCCGGGAATGGAATTTAAATAGATGGTTTCTTGTAGTGCATTCCAATCATCTTCACTAATCAAAACAGCATTTTTGCCTTTCGTATTTGTCAAAATCACCGGCTCGGAGTGCGCATTTACTTCTGCTATAATTTTGAATAGATTTGCCCGTGCCTTTGTTATATTGATTGCATCCATACAGAACCTCCGTTGATAAACTATAGGGAACCTCTAAGAACTAACCTTAGTATAGTGTACATATTTCCGTACGTCAATTATGTGAAAGATGCGTTGGATGCATTTCCGTTACGAGCTGCAGCTTTCGCATTCTTCTACTTCGAGGGAGCGGCTGCGGACATAATAGACGGATTTTACACCGTTTTTCCATGCTTCAACATAGAGGTTGAGCACCTGCCGAAAGCTGTACTCGTTGGTAATGTAGAAGTTCATGGATTGCCCCTGATCGATATGACGCTGGCGGAGACCGCAGGCGCGGATGCTCCAGAGCTGATCAATGGTGTGGGCGTTTTTATACAGCCAATAGGTTTCGAGCGAGAGGGCAGGTGCAACACGGGGTACCAACGAGCCCTTCTTTTCCTCCAAAAAATAGCGCTTCATGATGGGATCGATGCCGGCGGTGGTGCCCGCGACAATCGAGGTGGAACTCGTAGGAGCGACCGCTAACAGATAGCCGTTCCGCATACCGTGTCGGGCAACCGCATTTCGCAGCGTGTTCCACTGTTCGGAATGATAGCCGCGTTTTTCAAAATACGCGCCGGTTTGCCAATCGCTGCCTTCAAAGAGGCTATATGTGCCTTTTTCTTCAGCAATACGCATACTCGCCTGCACTGCGTAGTAATTGATTTTTTCAAACAGCTCATCGGCAAGGCGGAGGTGCTCCTCGCTTTCCCACGCAATGTGTTTTTTCGCCAGTAAATGATGATAACCCGAAACGCCTAAGCCGATAGCGCGGTACTGCTCGTTGGTGATCTTTGCATACGGTACGGGATAAAAATTGAGATCGATTACATTATCCAAGGCGCGTACTGCCGCTTCTATAACACCTTCCAGCTCGGTCTCATTATCGGTGTCGATATTGCCGAGGACAAGCGATGCGAGATTACAGACGACGAAATTGCCGGGCTTTGTAACGGTTACAACTACAGTCTCCCCATCCTGTGTTTGGATTTCGGTGTTTACTGTCTCGATCGGGCTCATATTCTGTGCAATTTCGGTACAGAGGTTGGAGCTATAGATCATGCCCTTATGCCCGTTGGGGTTAGCGCGGTTCGCATGGTCGCGGTTAAAGATGAACGGCGTACCGGTTTCTACCGCTGATTTTAGGATGAGGCGCACCAGCTCTTTTATCGGGATTTCCCGTTTGGAAATTCGGTTATCATTGATACAATCCTTGTAGCGTTTTTCCCATTCTTCGCCGTAAAAGTCTTCCAGCGCGTAGCCTTTTACCGTGAGAACTTCGTGCGGGCACATCAGGTACCACGGGGCATTGATGTCCTCATCGACGGTACGCCAGAAAAGGTCGGGGCAGCACACCGCAGGGAACACATCGTGCGCCTTCATGCGGTCGTCGCCGTTATTGGTACGGAGCTGCAAAAACTCCGGCACGTCCTTGTGCCATACGTCCAAGTACACGGCTACCGAACCCTGCCGCACACCCAGCTGATCGACGGCAACGGCGGTATCGTTTGCAAGCTTTATCCAGCGGATGACCCCGCCTGCCGCTCCTTGAAACCCGCGGATGGGAGCGCCGACTGCCCGCACCTTGCCGAAGTACAGCCCCATGCCGCCGCCGAATTTGGAAATCTTTGCAAAGTTATCGATACTGCGATAAATCCCGTCGAGTGAGTCGGGAACGGTGTCGATAAAGCAGGACGAAAGCTGATGATAGGGCTTACGGGCATTGGAAAGGGTCGGCGTTGCCATAGTAACCTGCAAGCTGCTCAGCATGAGGTAAAAGCGGCGCACCCATTCCATCCGGTCATTTTTTTCATGCAAGGCGAGGTGTAAGGCGATTCCTAAAAACATCTCCTGCGGTGTTTCGAGCGGAATATGCCCCCGTGTGGAAATAACATATCGCCGTAAAAGCAAATCCAAGCCGCTGTAGGTAAAAAGGTCGTTTTTACCGTTATCGATATATGAATAAGCTTTTTCCAGCTCTTCTTTTGAATATCCTGCACGGATATACGCGCCGTAAAGTCCTTTTTCTTCCAGATAGGTAAGCTTTTCGTAGAATGACCGGATGTTCCGTTTTTCAAGCTCGATTTTCAGTTTGCCGGAAAAATCAAGCATCAAAAAGCGGGCGGCAATAAACTCCCAACGGGGAGCTTCCTGCGCAGTGAGCTCAACAGCGGCCTTTATCAGCAAGGCGAGTAATTCCGATTCTGTCATACCCTGCTTACGAAAGGATTCAAACTTGTGAAAGAGCAGGGTTAAGCTGTACTGTTCTTCGGGAAAATCCTGCTGGATACGGGTTAGGACCGGTTGAACTTCAATGGAAGAAAAATGGGCCGCAATAGCACGCCGTGCATCCCGTTTTTTTGTCTGTTCAACACGGTAAAGGATAAAACTTTTTACCGCTGCGTAATAATTATGTTCGATGAGCGTTTTTTCAACTAAATCTTGAATGGTTTCTACCTGTACCGCATTCCCGTTTTTGCTCAGTTCATATATATCGGCTTCGATTTCCGCCGTCATCTGCTGCAGTACCTGCGCAAGATTGTCAACCTTTGATAATTCCGTATCCTTTTGTACAGCCGTATTTGCATCATGCTGCGCCGCCGCATCCGTTACACTGTTAAATGCTGCCTGCATCGCCAATGTAATCTTTTCGGCATTGTAGGCTTCCTTTTCACCGTTTCGCTTAATAATATCCATTCCTAATTTCCTTACTCTGCGGATTTTAATGGGAAAGATGCAGGGCGTCAAGAACATTTTTGCGGCATCCAAAAAACACGTCTCATCATAAAAAAATTTAGACCTTCCAAATTTTTTTTAGTTTTTTCTTGCGTTTTATCCAATTCTATGGGATACTGAAAAGAGAGTATATTCTACCGGTGCTTGAGTACAAGCGTTCAAGTACTGTGTATCAATCACATAAAATGGAGGGTTACCTGTATGATATTAGTTGGAAATGGTATGCTTATCACCCGCGATCCGAACAAGCCTTTTATCGAAAACGGCTGTGTTTGCATTGAGGGAAGTTCAATCAAAGAGGTCGGCGCCGATGCCGAATTGCGGGCAAAGTACCCCGCAGCGGAATATATCGATGCAAAAAAGCGGTGCATCATGCCTGCCTTTATCAATACGCATCATCATATCTATAGCGCTTTTGCCCGCGGCATTGCGTTAAAAAATTACAATCCGCAGAATTTCTTGGATATTTTGGAAGGGCTGTGGTGGCATCTTGATAATAACCTCCTTTTAGAAGACACAAAATACAGCGCTTACACGACGCTGATTGACTGTATTAAAAACGGCGTAACGACGGTTTTTGACCATCATGCAAGCTACGGCGAAACAACGGGGAGTCTTTTTACCCTTGCGGATGTTGCCGAAGAACTCGGGTTGCGAGTGAACCTTTGCTATGAAGTTTCCGACCGGAACGGCGAGGCTGAGATGGAAAAGGCGGTTGCCGAAAATGCCGAATTTATCCGCGCTTGTCAAAAGAAGAAAAATCCTATGCAGGCGGCGATGATGGGACTCCATGCCGCATTTACCTTGTCGGATAAAACACTCGAATACTGCGCTTCTCAGCTTCCGGCGGGCGCAGGATACCATATCCATGTTGCGGAGGGTATGTCCGATGTGTTCGATTCGGTGCAGAAACACGGGAAGCGGGTTGTACAGCGCCTCTACGATTTTGATATCCTCGGTAAAAACACCTTTGCCGTGCACTGTATCCACATCAATCCTTTGGAAATGAATTTATTGAAAGAAACCGATACGATGGTCGTGCATAACCCCGAATCGAATATGGGTAATGCAGTCGGCTGTCCGCCGGTGTTGGAAATCTTTAAGCACGGCATTTTGATCGGGCTCGGTACGGACGGATATACGAGCGATATGATTGAATCGTACAAGGTTGCGAATATTCTGCACAAGCACAACACCTGCGATGCCACCGCCGCATGGACGGAAATCCCCGAAATGCTGTTTACCAATAATGCAAAGATTGCCGCGCGATATTTTGACGGTGAGCTCGGCGTCTTGAAAGCGGGAGCGAATGCTGACGTAATCGTTACCGACTATAACCCGCTAACGCCTCTCCATGCCGGTAACGCGAACGGCCACATCCTGTTCGGTATGAACGGCCGTAACGTGGTAACGACCATCGCGGCAGGCAAGGTGTTGATGAAGGATCGCGTTGTTACCGTCGCCGACGAAGAAGCCGTCTTTGCCAAAGCGCGGGAAGTCAGCGCCGCCCTGTGGAAACGGCTGTAAACCTATGATAATTCATAATTATGAATTATGAATGCCGGTATTCACATTAGGATAAGG
>CAJPTT010000088.1 GCA_905373565.1 uncultured Treponema sp.
ATATGAGAGGGTGGAGCGCGCAAGCTCTTTATGAATACCCAAATGATACCGGCATGAACCGCTTGTATTAAGGGATTTGATGAGACTTCTCAGTCCGTTATGGTTTGCAATTTGGGCGTAACACATCGTGACCAGCTGCTGCCAGGTCGAAAATCCTTTGCAGTATTTGTCCGATTGGGTTGATTTAACCAGCGCATAAAATTGAGATCTGTTTATCAAGGATAGTAATTGTCCGAGTTTTGTGTTATACTTATTCATGTCTGTAATTCCTCTTGTGGTATCGTTTTGTCTTTCTAACCTAACTATACCACGAATTACAGACTTTTTAAACTTCCTATTTTATCTTGGACAGATGTGATATTTTCTCTGATTTTTATAATTGTAGACGTTATATAGTCTTTCGGATTGCGTTTTTTTTCATCCATTAGATAAGAGAATAATTTTGAAACAGCCATATATCCTTGCTGTTCAGGTTCCTGGCAAATGGTAAAATCAATAAATCCGTCTTTAACCAAACGCTTTGTTGCCGGAATATCGTCAAATGATAAAATAGAGGGCTTTTTTCTGTTTTCCGAATCTTTATACCATCGATCGACTGCCTTACAGACCCCTTCAACCCCAGCGGCGGCAATAAATATGCAGTTTGTTTCCGGATATTTTTCCAATGCGCTCATTGTCGTTTCGTATGCATACGCATCGTCATCAAGCGATTCAAAGGTGCTTAAAACGGTATAAGAAGATTTTCTTTCAATTAAACCTTGGATAAAGCCTTGAATGCGTTCATTATGGCCGCGGATATGAAAAGAGCCGGTAACTATTAAAATGTTCAATTCACTCTTTGTTAACAACGACAATAAACCGGCGGCGGTGTTTCCTCCGTTTGTATAATCGGGTCCCACATAGCATAGACGATCGGTATCAGGAATATCGGTATTGACACTGATAACCGGTGTTCCTTTTTCGATAAGCGTTTGTACGGTATATTGAACTTCGGGGATATCCATAGTGGCAATACATACCCCGGAAAGATTCATGGAAGCTAATTTTTCAATCGTATGAATATGCGTAGCGATATCAAATCCTTTTATATGTTCTATGTGAAGGGACACTCCGAAATCGCTCAATTCCTTTTCTGCGCGGTGAAAACCGGCAATAATACCGTCAAAAAAAGGATTTCCCACATCGGGAAGTAAACAGCCGAATTTTATCGGCTGTTTACGGGCGGCAAGAATTTTTCCTGCCATATTCGGCGCGAATCCCAGTTCCTCGGCAATGAGGCGGACTCTTTGCGCCACTTCGGGATTTACTCCCATACGTTTATGCAGTACACGGTCTACCGTCCCCCGTGAAACACCCGCCGCCGCCGCAATATCTTTTATGGTAACCGACACCGTTTATCCGTTAAAAATAACTTCGTTGAGAATGTTTTCGTATAATTCCTGTTTACCCGAAGCGGGGTGCACCGTATCATAGGATTCGGCAAGGGCAGCAAGACTTTCCAGAGTCATTTTTCCCGCCGCAAATTCGGCACCTTTTCCTTCTGCGAAAGACGCATAACGCTCTTTAACCAATGCATCGATTCGCCCGTCTTCAATAAGGGCGGCAGCTTTTTCCAAGCCCAGTGCAAACATATCCATACCACCGATATGTGCGATAAATAAGTCTTCCGGTGCGGTCGAATTTCTTCTGCGCTTTGCATCAAAGTTTAAGCCGCCCGTTTTAAAGCCGCCCATACGCAGCACCGCCCGCATAGCCAAGGCCGTTTCATATATGCTTGAAGGGAATTGGTCGGTATCCCAGCCGTTTCGGCTATCACCGCGGTTGGCATCGATGGAACCGAGCATCCCCGCATCGGCACATACCGACAGTTCATGGTAAAAGTCGTGCCCGGCAAGCTCCGCATGATTTGCTTCAATATTCAGTTTAAAATCCTTTTCCAAACCGTAGGTACGCAAAAAACCCATCACCGTTTCCGCATCAAAGTCATATTGATGTTTTGTCGGTTCCATCGGTTTCGGTTCTATATAAAAACAGCCGGTAAAGCCCTGCTTACGCGCATAGTCCCGCGCCATCGTTAAAAAACGGGCAAGGTGTTCTTTTTCGGCCTTCATGTCGGTATTCAACAATGACATATAGCCTTCGCGTCCGCCCCAAAAGGTGTAGCCTTGCCCGCCGAGCTTTATCGTCGCGTCTATGGCGCATTTCACCTGAGCCGCAGCATGGGCTACAATGTCGAACTGCGGGTTTGTCGCAGCTCCGTTCATATAGCGCGGATTACTAAATACGTTTGCCGTTCCCCACAAGAGTTTTACGCCGGTTTCTTTTTGCCGTTGGGCAAGGCCGTCGGTAATCTTTATAAGATTTTTTTCGCTTTCGGCCGGCGTTTTTCCTTCGGGACTTATATCCCGGTCATGCCAGCAATAATAGGGCGCGCCGATTTTGGTGATAAACTCAAAGGCCGCATCCGCTTTGTTTTCGGCGTTCGTCATCGCATCGGTGCTGCTGTTCCACGGAAACTTCATTGTTCCCGCCCCGAAGGGATCTTCTCCTGCAGCGCAAAAAGAATGCCAATAGGCTATTGCAAAACGCAAATGCTCTTTCATCGATTTACCTAAAACGATTTTATTTTCATCGTAGTATTTAAATGCGAGCGGATTTTTCGATTGTTTCCCCTCAAACCTTATGTTACCGATGCCGGGAAAGTATTCGGTACTTCCTTTAAAATATGACATATAACCTCCAAATAAAATTTTTGCAAAAAATACCGGCCTTCAAAAAAATTCAGCCGTGTATATAGAGGGGTGCCAGCTGCCCCAAAATCTCATTATAATCGCGGAACGCCTGTTCGTATTCGCAAACTGCGTTGCCCGGTTCCGCCGACTTTTCTTTACTCAACTGAATGTGTTCGGCGCAAAGGCTCTTTATCCGCTCGGGCGTACCGCCTTCAAGACACCACAGCGCTTGCACGGCAGCGCCCATTGCGGCAGCTTCTTCCGATACGGGAACGCTGACCGGCACATTCATAATATCCGCGGCGATTTGTCTCCATAAGGGACTTTTTGCGCCGCCTCCTATAAGCCGTATTTCTTTCGGTTCAAAACCCAATTTTTTAAAGGCGTCCAAGCCTCCTTTCAGGGCGAATACAGCGCTTTCCATTGCAGCACGGCAGATGTTTTCCTTATTCGAATTTGTCATCGTAAGACCGGTGATGCTTGCCCTTCCTTTCGGTAAATTCGGTGTACGCTCTCCGTTAAAAAAGGGAAGAACCCGTACTCCTTGAGCGCCCGGCTCAGCTGCTGCAGCAAGACGGTTGAACTCGGCTACCGGTAAGCCGAAGAGAGAACGGATTTGTTCGGTTGCAACCGTGCAGTTCATCGTACACAAAAGCGGAAGCCATCCACCCGTTGAGGAACAAAAGCCTGACAAACCGTGTTCGGGGTCGGCGATGGGCTTGTCCGAATAACCGTAGAGTGTTCCCGACGTCCCCATACTCATCGTTAAAAAGCCGTCGCTGACCGTCCCCGTCCCGATTGCCCCCATCATATTATCCCCGCCGCCGGAAGAAACCGGAATACCTTCAGGAATCCCTAAAAGACCGGCGGCTTTCTGCGATACCGTTCCGGCTTTTGCATCCGAAGCGATAAGAGGCGCAAGTAAATCGTATAAGCCTTCATCGATAAGAGAACAGAGCGTGCGTGACCATCTGCGTTTTACAGGATTAAACAGCGCTGTCCCCGAGGCGTCTCCGGCTTCCATAACATAGCTTCCGGTTAGTACGTAATTGATGTAATCATGCGGGAGCAAAATAGAGCGCACGTTTTTCCATGCGTCGGGAAAATGTTTTTTTAACCACAATATCTTGGGAGCAGTGAAGCCGGGCAGCATGAGGTTGCCGACTTCTTTTATAACTTCGGCATTACCCCCTGCTTTATCGGTTAAGATGCGGCATTCTTCGGCGGTTGATGTATCGTTCCACAGTTTTACGTTATAAAGGGCTTGTCCGTCTTTATCAAGGGGGACAAAGCCGTGCTGCTGACCGGAGACGCCGACGGCCTGTATCTGCGAACGCAATTCACACGGAAGTTTTTCAAAGACGCTTTTTAATGCCGCATCGTACCATTCGGTTTTTTGTTCGCGAGTTCCGTCCTCTTTGGAAATCAAGTCCAAAGGACAGGATGCTTGTGCAACAATACGTTTTTGTTCGTAATCGTATAAAACCGCTTTTAAACTTTGCGTTCCTAAATCAATACCGGCAACTATGTTCATATTTACCCTATCCTCTTTGGTACTCGTTTGCAGTCTGTTTTTACGGATTAGACTGAGCTTTTTTCACGGCGTTTTGAAAGGACATCAAAAGCAACCGCCGCTAAAAGTACAAGTCCCTTTACCGCTTTCTGCCAGTTCGAGTCTATACCTAAAATGGACATTCCGTTGTTCAAAACACCCATAAAAATAGCTCCGACAACCGCTCCTCCGACTGTTCCCGTTCCGCCGTATGCCGATGCTCCTCCGATAAAACATGAACCGATTGCATCGAGTTCATAATTCATACCGGCCGTAGGCGCTGCCGAATTAAAACGGCCGACGCAAACCAGAGCGGCAAGGGCTGAAAGAAATCCCATATTTACATATACAAAAAACAACGCTTTATTTGTATCAATACCCGACAGCTTAGCGGCTCGCTCGTTACCGCCCATCGCATACAAATACCTGCCCGGCACCGTATTTTGAGTAATGTAGGTATAGACAAGAACAACAACGGTTAAAAGAATTAAAATCACCGGTATTCCTTTATGGCGACCAAGCAGAGTTGCTAAAAACAATACAATTGCAGGAATAAGAATAATGCGTATAAGAAATATTCCGAAGCTTTCAGTTGAATATGCTTTTTGTTTTTTTTGTATACGCTGCACAATTTCCTTTGCAATGAAAACGAGGCAACATAAAATTGCCGTTCCGACTGTTACGGAAAATATCAATCCTTTATCCTTTGTTATCGGAACAAAGCCGGTAAAATAACGTAAATAATTTTCCGGAAACGGCGACAAAGTTAAACCGTTAAGAATAATTAAGGCAACGCCTCTCCATAAAAGCATACCAGCCAATGTTACAATAAATGCAGGGATGCGTATGTATGCAATCCAAAAGCCGTGCCATGCCCCGATTGCCGTACCGGCCAGTAAACATAAAATCATTACGACATATATATTCCAATGTAAAAGAATAATTAAATGGGCAGCTAATGCACCGATAAGTGCGACGATTGAACCGATCGATAAATCGATATTGCCGCCACTGAGAATACAGAGCAGCATTCCGGTTGCTAAAATAACAACATAAGAGTTTTGACTTATAATATTTGAAATATTTGTCGGGGCAAATAAGGAGCCGCTGTCTGCAACGCTGATTAGGGCATGAAATAAAATCATCAATGCAACAAGCGCTATAAACATTGTATTTTTTTTCAATATATTTTTGATCGAAAGAGTATTAAGCATGATTTGTGTTCTCCTTTTTCGTTTGGACGATACAAGCCATTATCGCTTCTTGTGAAGCTTCTTCCCGCGGAATTTCTCCCACAATTTTACCCTCATTCATAACATAAATCCTGTCGCACATACCTAAAATTTCCGGCAGTTCCGAAGAAATCATCAGTATGGATTTTCCTTCTGCGGCCAAGCGGTTTATTATGCAGTAAATTTCATATTTTGCGCCCACATCTATACCCCGCGTGGGTTCATCGAGTATCAGCACTTCGGGTTCGGCAAAAATCCATTTGCCGAGTAACACTTTTTGCTGATTCCCTCCCGATAAATTTACCACGGATTGCTCTATTCCCGTACATTTTGTTTTGAGTTGTTCAACGCATTCCCGTGCAGCCTCATGTTCTTTATCGATTTGGATAACATTGCGGCGGCTTACTTTCCGTATATTTGCCAAAGTTGTGTTTTTGCAAATGCTTGTATGTAAAATTAAGCCGTTGCCCTTTCTGTCTTCCGTTACGTATGCCACTCCGTGTTTTATTGCATCTTTTACGGTTTTAAGCCGGACTTCCTTCCCGTTTATAAAAATCCGTCCGCGGATATTTGCGCCGTAAGAATGTCCGAATACACTCATTGCAAATTCCGTCCGCCCCGCTCCCATAAGACCGCTTATGCCGACAACTTCACCTTTGCGTAAATTGATATTGATATTTTTACATACTTCCCGTTCCGCATACAGGGGATGTTCAACCGTCCAGTCTTTTACTTCAAACCGAATATCCCCTATACAAGGCGTGCGCGGCGGAAAACGTTCCGACAGATTTCTACCGACCATTGCGTTGATTATTAGATCTTCGCTGCAATCATCCATTTTTTTATCAAAAGTTTTTATTACAGAGCCGTCTCTGATAACGGTTATTTTGTCCGCAACAAAGGATACCTCATTCAATTTATGTGAGATAATAATTGACGTTATATTTTTCTTTTTAAATTCAAGTAATAAATGTAATAATTTTTGTGAATCCGTTTCGTTTAACGAAGCTGTCGGCTCGTCAAGAATGAGAAACGTAATATTTTTTGCCAAAGCTTTTGCAATTTCAACTAATTGCTGTTTTCCTATCCCGATATCTTTAATCAGCGTCCGTGACGATTCATGCAGCCCTACCGTCCGAAGCAGCGCATCGGCTTTTGCAAAAGTCTTTTCCCAATCAATTTTAAATGATGTTCCTTGCTCGTTTCCCAAAAAAATATTTTCAGCAATACTGAGGTGGGGAACAAGAGCCAATTCCTGATGAATAATGGCGATACCTTTACGCTCGCTGTCTTTTACCGAATGGAACATACACCGTTCGGATTCATATAGTATATCACCGGTATAGGCGCCATAGGGGTAAATGCCGCTTAAAATATTCATCAGTGTTGATTTGCCGGCACCGTTTTCACCTACGAGAGCATGGATTTCACCCCGGGCAATTTTCAGACTGACGTCATTTAGAGCTTTTATACCTGCAAATGTTTTTGTAACATTTTTTATTTCCAACAGCGTTTCCGTCAAAACAGTCTCCATTTTGTTTTCGTACTTAATTGCAATCGAAAAACAGCGCCGATAAGAAATACTATCGGCGCTGTTTAAGTCCTCAGCACGAGTCGGTTTTAGTTTTTCAACTGCGCTTCGGTATAATAGCCGCTTTCAACCAATAACTTTTTATAGTTATCGATCGTTGCAAAAACGGGTTCGCACAAAAATGAAGGGATAACTCCGGTACCGTTGTTATACGTTTTTGTGTCGTTAATCGGAGGTTTTGTTCCTTTTACGAGAGCGTCAATCATCTCCGATACTTTACCAGCCAGTGTTCTGGTATCTTTAAATACCGACATACTCTGACGGCCTTTCAACATATTTTTTACCGAAGTAATATCACAGTCCTGTCCCGTAAGCAGCGGGAAGTTTTCCTTCGTGTATCCGGCCGCAACAAGTGCATTGGTAATACCCTGGGCAACGGAATCATTTGATGATAATACCGCGTGCAGTTTTGTTCCTGTCGGACCATAACCGTAGGCACTGATCAAATTCTCCATTCTTTTTTGTGCTTCTTCAGTTGACCAGTTGGGTGTTGCAACCTGAGCTTTTTCGGTTTGTCCTGAACGGACGACCAAGACACCTTTTTTGATGTAAGGATTTAGGATATCCATTGCACCCGGGAAAAAGAAGTTCACATTGTTATCGTCTGTGGGGCCGGTAAATAATTCGATGTATACCGGTTCTTTTGCCGTGTCCAATTTAAGTGTATCGCGCAGGTAAGCTCCCTGAAATTGACCGACCTTGTAGTTGTCGAATGTTGCATAATAGCGTACCGCATCGCTGTTCATAATAAGTCTGTCATAAGCGATAACGGGAACGCCGTTTTCTTTGGCGGTTTTAAGAACTTCCGTGAGTGATGAGCCGTCGATTGCGACTATAACTATTACTTTGCAGTTTTTAGTCAGCATGTTTTCAATTTGAGATGCCTGTACGGCTATATCATTGTTTGCATATTGCAAATCGACTTTATAGCCTGATTTTTCCAACAACATTTTAATATTGTCGCCGTCTTGAGTCCATCTCTGCAGATCCTTTGTAGGCATGGAAACGCCTATTCTGGGCGCTTCCGACGTTTCTTTTGTGCCTCCCGCAAATAGCGCTCCTATTCCGGTCATAAAGACCATAAGCGCAATACCGATTTTCCGTTTCATACATTCCTCCTATAAAAACTTTTGCAGGAAATATAAATTTCCGAAAAAGTTTTTAGCCGTGCGC
>CAJPTT010000089.1 GCA_905373565.1 uncultured Treponema sp.
TGTTTTCAGTCGGAAGCTGTTTTTTGTTTGCTTTATTTTTCTATGTTTTCTTTATACAAAATTTTGAAAAATGGCTGCATATTATTCCTTTACACAATGATTTTAAAGGAATGCCTCTTAAAATACGCTCCGTCCTCACTGCTTTTTTCAGTTTTACCGGTACTATTCTTATCGCTCTGGCCCCGATTATTGTTCTTCAAGATCTGGCTTCCATAAAAACGGTTCTTTGGATGAAAACGCTGCCTCTTGCCTGTATTGGAATTTTATTGGGACTTACGGATTTATATTTGCAGGCAAACGGTTCCTCATCGAGGATGCAAATTATTTTAAACTTTACGGAAAAAATGACGCAAGGCGATTATACGGAAGAAAAAATCGATATTATAAGCCGCGACGAATTAGGTTTTTTGATGAATGCTCTCAATAATTTTCAAGCCGTTACAGCCAATTTATTAAACAGGATTATTACGGAATCAGGGCTCCTTACAAATCTCGGTCATACGCTTTCAACAAATATGAATCAGACTGCAAGCGCCGTCTACGAAATCAGCGCTAACATTGATAGTGTTAAACAGCAAACGCTTACACAAGCGGCAAGTGTTACGGAAACCGCTGCTACAGTCGAAGAAATAATCCGAACAATAAAACAATTAAACGGCAGTATAGAAAATCAAGTTGAAAGTATCGCTCAGTCATCTTCTGCAATAGAAGAAATGACCGCGAATATCAGCTCGGTAACAAAAACACTAGGAAAAACGGATGAGACGATTCAGAATCTTGCAGCCGCCACTATTGACGGGAGAGATACGATTGTAAATTCCGTCACCGTAACGCAAAACATTGCAGAAGAATCAGGCGGTTTAATTGAAGCTTCAAATGTTATTCAACATATTGCAAGTCAAACAAATCTTTTAGCGATGAATGCCGCTATTGAAGCGGCCCATGCAGGCGAAGCCGGTAAGGGGTTTGCTGTCGTTGCGGATGAAATACGTAAACTGGCAGAAGAATCCAGCGCTCAAGGAAAATCGATTACCGAAACGTTGAAAATCTTAAGTGTGCAAATTGAAGGGCTTTCGGATTCCGCCAAAAGTGCGGAAGAAAAATTCGAGCTTATTTTTAATTTATCCGATCAAGTAAAAAATATGAGTCATGAGCTTATGAGTTCTATGCAGGAACAAGAACAAGGCAGCCGTGAAATTTTAACTGCCATTAAAACCATCACCGAAGTAACGGCAGAAGTCCAATCCGGTTCCAGAGAAATGCTTCAAGGCGGTGAAGGCGTTGCAGAAGAAATGCAAAAATTGGATAACCTTACTCGTGTTCTTGCCGATAGTATGAATGAAATGTCAGCCGGAGCCGTGCAAATTAATAATGCCGCTCAAGAAGTCAAAGCTATAACGGAAAAAAATGAACAAAGTATTGACGCTTTAGAAAACGAAGTACATATGTTTAAGGTAAACAAAAACCGGACTTAAAGAGTAAAGCGACATAGCCCGGCACTCTGCGCCGTAATATTTTTATCTATGGGCATCTCTAAAAACTCAGGTATAGCTTTTAGAGATGCCCCGCAATTCCCGCAGAGCATTGTGCGCTTCGGTGTACTCGTCATAGGGTACGGCGCCGTTTTTCCCGATAATCGAATTTTCATGCCCCTTCCCAAGCAACAACACCGCATCATTCGGTTGCGCAAGGGAAAATGCTTTACGGACGGCAGTCGGCCGGTTAGGAATGATAAACAGTTCTTCGCCGCGCTTCTTGTCAGGACAGCCGGCGGCAATCATCTCCAAAAGCTCAACAGGGTCTTCGCCGCGGGGGTCTTCGTCGGTGAGGATGATAGTATCGCAGTATTCTCCGGCAATTTTTCCCTGCTCCGGCCGCTTAACGGTATCGCGCTCTCCGCCCGAACCGAATACGGCAATCACGCGGCCGCCTTTCGCTTTAACACGGTCACGGACAGACGGCATAATCGCTTGGAATGATGACGGCGTATGCGCATAGTCGATAAGCACTTCAAACCCCTGCCCCGCTTCAACACGGCACATTCTCCCCCTTACCGGCATAAACCGATTCAGCAACGGCACGAGCATATCAAAGGGCAGTCCCGTTAAGTTATGAACGGCAATAAGAGCAGCAAGGATATTGTACACATTAAAAAAGCCGGTTACCGGAGCGGCGGCCTCATACGTTTTCTGCACACCGTTAAACGCTGCATGAATTGTAAAGGTTAAACCGTTTTCATCTTCATGCACGGTATCGGCCGATAAGCCGCCTGCAAAGTTTGAGAACGGAACAGCAACCGTGCCGCCGGTATGCTTCTGCACGGAAAATCCGAATACGGGATACTTTGTTACCTGTGCAAAATAGGCGGCAGACGGGTCTTCAAGATTGACAATGCCGAAGGCCGCAACCGTTCCGTGTTTTTTCTTATGATCATGGGTATCTAATGAGCGGAATAAATTCGCTTTATCGTAGCGGTATTGTTCAAAGGTGCCGTGAAATTCCAAATGCTCTTGCGTCACATTCATAAATACGCCTGCATCGAACTGAACATGCAATAATCGCGCTGTTCGGGGAGAAAGCCCGTGAGAAGATGCTTCCACAACGGCGTATTCGCAGCCGTTATCCCGCATACGGGCAAGCCGTTCCTGTACCGTAATCGATTCGGGTGTAGTCTGATGCGCCGGATTGGCAACCGGCTCATCTCCAAACGAAAAAGATACGGTCGAAGAAAACCCTGCCTTTTTTCCGGCAAGCCGCAGCAGCTGCCAGATAAAATCGACGGTACTCGTTTTCCCCTCCGTACCGGTTACTCCGATTGTTACCAAATCTTTGGAAGGTTCGTCAAAGAAAACGGTAGCAGCAGCGGCCATTGCAGCGCGAACATCCGGCACTTGAACGTAACAAATATGTTCTTGATATAATGGAAGGTTTTTTTCATGAATAACCGCAACGGCGCCCTTCGCAATAGCAGCATCGATAAACTTTGAACCGTCGGTATGCACCCCGGGCAAGGTAAAAAAAGCAGCTCCCGTTTGTACTTCACGCGAATCATACGAAAGCGAATACACCGTAATATCACTCCCGTGAATGGTTATCGGTTGTATGGAAAAAAGACATTGAAGAATTGATTTTACATAGTGTTGAGCAGACATGTTAGAAAGTATAAACGGCAGGCTATAGCCCTGCAAGAGGGCTTGTGCCTTCCATAATTAGGAGCGGCTGAAAAGCCTTAGAAACCGGTATGTCATTAAGGATTATCCCCCGATGCCGTGTGGTGGTGTATGTTGATTAAAGAACCATAGGCATTCAGGTTATGAAGAAGTTATCTGAATGTCCGTGCGGTGAAATTACCTCACCAAGCCGTGAATCATACGTTTAACGGTTTCCACCTGAGCGGGAGAGAGCTGATACAAGTCTCGGACTATATCGTTAATGGCAGCATATTTCGGATTTTGCGGAAGCCGTTCGCCGGTTACCAGATATTCGACCGAAACACCGAGCGCTTTTGCAATTTTTACCCCGGTTTCTACATTCGGGAGCACTCCGCGCGCATCAATATATGATAAAAAAGTACTGTTACTGATTCCTATCTTTGCAGAAATCTCCTTTACCAGCAAGCCTTGATATTCAATTTCTTCTCTAAGCCTATCCTTAAAAGCCATTAAGCAAATTATAACAAAATCTTGATGTAATCGGCTTGACGAAATCAATATCTTGGCGTAACATATTATTAAACATCAAGATATTGTTTTCCCGGCTGAGTAAAGCTGCATAAAGTTGAATATCGGCTTTTTGTGTTTAAGATTTTGGGCGGCTTTTTGCGGTACAACCGCAAAAACCAGGCTTTTCGGGGTTCCGCCTTTCGGCTCCATTCCTTCGGAACATCCCCGCTATAGCGGGGATGCCCCTACAATCCTTGCCGCATTAAAACTTAACAGCGAACATCGTATGTTGATGAAACCAAGATAAGGAGATTATATGAAAACAAAACTGTTTTTGTCGGTATCGGCGGCGTTTCTTGCCGTTGTACTTGTTGCAGGATGTGTGAGTACGCCTAAAAGTCAGGCCGTGAAAGATATGAAAAATCTTTCGTATGCGAATCAGCCGAATGGTGAATTAGAGCTGATAAATAGAACAGAATACGAGTTAGTCGTTTTTGCGGGGAAGATTGATCGTAAAAATATTCTTGGCGGTATTCACGCCGGTGATACTCGTTCTTTTGATTTTAGAAATTTTTTAAGCGCCAATTCCGGGGCTTTTTTGTGTAGAGCTGTGAAAACCGATGTGTATGCGCAAAAAGGCGGCTTTGTTAATGAAACTGATGTAGTTTGGGCTAAATTGGTTACTTACGGCAATAGTAAATCTTCTTTTACCGTTATGAATGAAGTAGGTGGAGAAGGAAAACTCTTGTTTGAAAACGCTTCTCCGTATCCTGTTGAAGTTCGTTTGAATGGGACAACAGGACAGGTACTAACAACGTTACCGCCTCATTGCAAAGAGCAATATGTATACGTAAAACCGAATTCGAGAGGGTATGTTTATTTTCCGACGTATCTTATGTATGACAGAGATACAGGAAAGATAAATAGTATTACCGGTAAAGAAGATGACGGTATATCTGCAAGACCTGCCGTAGGAAGTGAAACCCCTCAAACGGTCATTTTTCCTATGCCTAACGGTAAACTATTCGGTGCACGGGTTGCTTATTTAACAATAAAGAATGAAAGTGGCAACGCCTTTATCTTTAGAGATGATAACACTGAGGTCCTTTCGCAGAATGGTTATACGATGATAAATTCCGGTGAAACATTGACATTTGAAGTTGATGCAACGGAACAAGGTAAGACATTCAGAGCGCTGAATGCAGACTTCCGTGTGGGCGCCGCAAATAAACGGTATGTCAAATTCTTTAATGGGGAGCCGGTAGTATTCAAGGCCGGTGTGGAATATGAAATTGCTGTTTATAACAAAAACGGTGCGGTAAAAACCGAAATAGAAAGTTCATCTGAACGCTCTATTGAATATGATTTAAATTCTCAACTTGATTTGGAATAAAAACATAAGGTAAGAAGGCTTCCGTAATTTTAATAGTTACGGAGCCTTCAATGTGTTATTATGCGTAAAATAGTATTGTATATATTGGTATTATCTCTGTTTTTTTCTTGTCGTTCCGTACAATCCGCAAAAATAGAAACTTCTACCGTAAAAGAATTGTCCGTATCTTTTAATAATAATACGGATTTTGCGATTGATATACTTGAAAATAATCCTGAAGCAATTTCCGCTGTCTTGCATATCGAACCTAAGCGGAACAAAACGTTTACTAAAAAAATTTATGCCGGTGATGATATATCGTTGTTTTTTTATGCAAAATTTTATATTCCAGTTGGTAAAACCGTTGTGTCTGTAATTGACTATAGGGAAAATAGAGTAGAAACAAAAAATGGACTCAATCAGACTGTTAGTATCACTACATTAGGAGCCGTAATTAAAAATTCGCCGTATTACGTGGTGCTTAAAAATAAAGCCGATAAAGAAATTTCTGTATGTAATTCAAGCGCAAAAAGCTTATACATCACGCTTGATAAAACAAAAAGTGTAGCACCGGAAAATATAGCCGTATACTCATCAAAAGAGAGAGCATTCTATACGCAGCAGGATAAAATATCCATGCGCATTTTATATAACGATAAAGAATTTGACTTTCCAATTACCTTCCTCCAACCCGGTTACGTCTATACCTACATTTTCGACGGAAAACGGATTGTAAAAGAAGATGAACGTCCGTTGCTTAAAATAGGTGAACCCTTGTGGAAGCAGAGCGGCGCGGATGGTGTTTCCGTTTCAAACATAATGTCCGCTCCGGCGAGAGATTCTTTTTATGCCGTCGGAAAAGTCCGAAAAAAGGATGCGAACGGAAGTCTCTATGATGCCGGTTTTATACAATGCACTGAAAGGAATGGTAAGGAACGGTGGACTCATTTTTTTGAAGAAACCGGCTGCGACAGCGCCGTTTATGACGGTATCGTGTTGGAAAACGGTGATCTATTAGCAGCAGGGCACACGAGCGGAGACGTGCAAAACGGACTCCTACTATTGTACTCATCCGGCGGCGTTTTATTGAATACCCAGAAAATTCCCGGCAGCTCCGGCTTTGAATCCGTTACACCCCTTTCCGGCGGAACTTTTTTAGTTACCGGTTTTGACAGCAAGGATAAACTCATGTTCGGAAAGGTGCATATCGAAAAAAGCGTCATCCGCTATGAATCTTTTACCGCTCCGCTGCCGCTTGCCGGAACCGAATTTGTTACAAGTGCACATCCGCTCTACGACAGCCGTACGAAAACGCTTTTTATATGCTGTAATATGCTTGATACCGAAACCGAATTGCCGCTGCCTTCGGCGCTGTTTGCACTGGCGGAGAACGGTACGGCAAAGCGAATCCCCTTGCTGCATGCAATCAAATCCGTTGCAGCAGTCTCACAGGATGCAAACGGTGTGCTGTATATTGCCGGAGAAACCGGAACGGCAGAGCATTCAACGGCAATGATTGTAACGGTTGACGCTGCGCAGAACAAGCAGGCTGCGTTTTATACCGGCGGCACACCGTATGCCTACATTGCAGACATGCTGCTGAATGAAAAAAGCGGTGAGCTTATCATCGCGGGAACCGAAAAAGCGGCGGACAGCGCAGGTAACGGTGGAACACCTTTTTTCAAAAGCCTCGCGCTTGCTTCCGGCAAAGAACTGTGGACGGCGGGGTACTCGGATAAAACCTATGAACTTTTATCTTCTTTTATTCCCTGTACCGATTACGGGTTTATTGCGCAGTTTACTTCTGTGAACGAAGACGGCGAATATTCTTCGCCTATTTGTACCGTCCGCCTTAGCGCAACAGGGAAGATGGGGAAGTGAAAGAAGATTCTCAATGCAACATCCTGCAAAATTTTTGTAGGATTTATTTTATGGGATTGCAATTAGGAGATATGTATGAAAAAACGATTTATGTTGGCAGCTGTAATAAGCTGCGTAGTGATCTCTGTACTGTCTGCACAGCAGTCTATTGAAGGGGTGCTGCGAAAGTTTGACGGAGCCATATCGCAGGCGGCGATTCCGAAAGCTCAAGTTTCGATAGGTTTTATTTCGTATGCGGAAACCGATACGAGCGGTACGGTGGTGCCGTGGATGCAAAGCGAAATAAAAAAGGCTGCGGCAAAGATGCGGCATATCGATGTCATACAGTCGAAAATGCTGCCGCCGCAGGAACAAACCGGCATTGCAACTCGCGGCGCTTCTTTCGGCAAACACCGGACGATCGCTCCTAAGGATCGAAAGTATATCCTTACCGGTAAATACTATGAAAACAAAACGGCAGGGGTTGTGGAGTTGACCCTTGAGCTGTCAAGCACGAGTGGAAAACTGCTTGCTTCCGAGACTGCTTCAATCCCGATGACGGAGATCAGCAATAGGAACTTAATGCTCTATCCCGAAAACCTTGCGCAAGCGGAAGCTATCAAGGAAGAATTTACACAAGCCGCAGCGGAAGTCCAAAACGCCGAACCTGCCGCTGCAAAGAAGACGTCGCAGAAGGCCGGTTCACCGTCTGCCACAGCAAAGAGCGGAACAATAGATATTACTGCGGTTATGCTCGATTCGGAGAATAACCTTGTGGATATTCTGTATCCGGGCGATACGGTTAAATTTCTTGTCAGTACCGGCACGGACGCCTACATCGCCATTATGGGAATAGACGCGCAGGGCAATCAGTATTGGCTGCCGGTACAAAACAACTTCTTAAAAGCCGATATGCCGCGTACCTTCCCCGATGGCGATGTGGACTATCAGGTGGTGGACGGGGTGTTCGGCTCGGAGCACCTTTTTATCTACGCGGCTTCAACTCCCGACGGGCTTCCCAAACCAACCGGCGATGCTACCTATCAGCCCAACACCGTTTTGAATGCCACACGTGGTATGATTGCTGTTGCCAAGCAGAAGAAGCTGGAAACAGGTACTTTTGTTATTCCGTACACGGTGATGAAAAAGTAATTTGTTATGTAGGGGGGCATATTACTGTATCCCCCTCTTTACAATCTCCCCCATCACTGAATAAGGAGATTTAAAATGCATCATCTTAAAAAACTCTTATTTTGCTGTGCGCTGTTTATACTTGCAACTGACGCTGCCTTTACTCAAGAAGCGAAGAACGCGCTGCTGATTGC
>CAJPTT010000090.1 GCA_905373565.1 uncultured Treponema sp.
CATTACAATCTGTTTGCTGTATATTTATGTTGTAAGTTAATTAGAACAGCAGTTCAAACAGCTTACACGGATTTCACGGAGAGCAAAAGAAATGCCCGAAGGGAGTTGTGATAGACATATCAACAAAAATGCTGTTGCATTTCAAAGAAGGTACATGATGACACAGACAGAACGGCGGCTTTTTTTAATTGAATATCTCCTTGCAGAAAATCCGCAATACAACGGAGTGCAGATTCCCGAAGGCGAAACCGAACAACACTATCTCCTCCGTTCGCTCGTGAATGTGCGGCCGGCTGATCCTGTAAGTGAAGCTTTTTTACGTGTACAAGATGAGTATCTGCAGGAAGAAAATAAAATGCGCGGCATTACCGACATCGCGGATTTAGTACCGGTGTGCAATGATCTCTACCTTTGGCGCGGCGATATTACGACGCTCAAAGTTGATGCAATCGTGAATGCAGCGAATAGCGGAATGACCGGTTGTTGGCAGCCCTGCCACGCCTGTATTGATAACTGCATTCACACATGTGCAGGAATCCGGCTCCGTGCTGTGTGCGATTCAATAATGAAAAAGCAAGGACATGAAGAGCCGGTAGGGCAGGCAAAAATCACGCCTGCGTTTAATCTGCCGTGCAAGTTTGTGCTGCATACTGTCGGACCGATAGTAGACGGACCGCTTACGCAAACCGATTGTGATTTGCTTTCATCATGCTATACATCGTGCCTTGACGCGGCACAAGCTCATGGTATTTCTTCAATCGCATTCTGCTGTATTTCAACGGGTGTTTTCCGCTTTCCGCAGGAAGAGGCTGCGCAAATCGCGGTCGCTGCGGTCAAAAAGTGGAAAGAGAAAAAAGAGCAAACAACGCTGCGCCCGGACATGGCTGAGGCTGCTACGAGCATGAAAGTTGTGTTTAATGTGTTTAGCGAAAAAGATGAAGGGATTTACCGGAGGATTTTATATGAGAGAAGCTATTGAGCAATTAAAACAGATTCTTTCCGAAGCGGAAACTGTTGTTATCGGCGCAGGAAGCGGTCTTTCCACTTCGGCAGGCTTCACCTATTCGGGTGAACGGTTTGAAAAATACTTTTCCGATTTTGCGGTCAAGTACGGTTTTCAGGATATGTATTCGGGCGGATTTGCTCCTTTTGCCTCGCTTGAAGAACGTTGGGCATACTGGAGCCGCTATATTATGATAAACCGTTATATGGATCCGCCAAAACCGGTTTATAACAACATACTTTCGCTTGTACGGAACAAAGACTATTTTGTGCTTACGACAAACGTAGATCATTGTTTCCAAAAGGCAGGTTTTGACAAGGAACGGCTGTTTTATACGCAGGGCGACTACGGGCTGTTTCAATGCAGTGAACCGTGTTATCACAAAACCTATGACAACGAAAAACAAATCCGCGCAATGTGGGAATTCCGCAGCGAGATGAAAATCCCGTCAGAACTTGTACCGCATTGTCCTGTTTGCGGAAAACCGATGAGTATGAACCTTCGGGCAGATGACACGTTTGTTACAGACGAGGGCTGGGATCAGGCAGCCAACCGATATGAAACATTTTTACAAAGCCGGAATATAACAAGCCGTTCAGGTCAACAAGAAGGAACGGGGAACGTGTTGTTTCTTGAACTGGGTGTTGGAAGAAACACTCCCGGAATTATAAAGTATCCGTTTTGGCAGATGACGGCAAAAAATCCGAATGCGCAGTATGTTTGTATCAATTTTGGGGAAGCGTTTGCACCGTACGAAATAGAAAAGCGGTCGCTCTGTATCAATGATGACATTGGCGAGGTTTTGCAGGAGCTACTATAAAAAAATGAGATAAGGGTGAAATATGAAAATCAGTGTTCGTTTTACAGCAGCGGTTCATACGCTTTTGTGCATTCAGTATTTTGAAAAGGATATGCGCGTTACTTCGGATTTTATTTCTGCAAGCACGGGTGTCAATGCTGTTATCATAAGAAAAATTTTGCTGCAGTTGCAAAAAGCAGGATTGGTAAGAACTGCAGCAGGGGTCGGCGGTTCATACTTGGCACAGTCCGCTGATACAATCACGCTGCTGGATGTATACAACGCAATCAATGAGGGTGCAGAGGAACGGGAGATTTTCAATTTCCATCCGAATCCGAATCCGAAATGTCCTGTCGGAAGTAAGATTCACCGTGTGCTCAATACTGCACTGCATGAGGCACAACAAGCGATGGCAGATTCGCTTAACAAAACAACAATTGCCGATTTAGGAGCGGGGATATAACAGGAGTCCTGTCTCTTTTTTTACGCATCCGCGCGAATAAAAAAAGCTGAGGGCTTGAAGACCTAAAGATACAATAGGGCACCTCTAAAAACTCGGTTAGATTTTTAGAGGTGCCCTATATCTAAACGTTCAAGATTCTCAGCTTCATACTATTTACAGTTCTATAGAAGGATTTGCTTGCGTCAAAATTTCGGTTGTAACAGCTGCACCGAGGTACTTTTGAGTATACTCGCCGATAAGCGCCAATGCGGCTTTTAAGTCTTCCAAGCGGGTAGGATCGAGATTTTCCATAATGATAAACGCATTTTTCGTATTTTCCGTAATCATCGTGCGCTGCCCGTCGCGCCAATTAAAACAGCGGCATATTGCACCCTTGTTATCGCGATAGCACAACTCGCCTTCCAACGTCTGACTGTGTTCCTCATCGCCGAGCGCAAAAAAATCATCGCCTCCCTTTGTAACACCGAGGATCAAATCGCCGTCAAAGGCATCGCTGTCTTCCGCACCGCACGGCAAGCCGAATTGCAACGATGCGGCATTGTAAATATCTACCAGCGGATTGATATACGAAACGGGATTCTGTTTTTCAACTCGCTTGAGCAGCGCTTCGATACTGCAGCGAACTCCCTTCTTTGTCTTAAACTTCCGATACGCATCCCGCCAGATAGCGATAACGGGATTTTCGCTGAATACGTTTTTTACCAAAAATTTTTCCGCATCGGCGTTGCTTCGTGAAAGCAGCACCTTTATATCGCGGACGCTTTCGCCGCCATTGTTTATCCCTTTTAACAGCACCACACCGAGCTGCGCCTGAGGAAAAAGCTCCCAAAAAGAGGCATCCGCCAAAAATTTGCTCATAATATCTTCGTATCTCCTTTGTTATAAATGATGACAATGTAAAATAGTATCGCTACTATAAAAGTATACTATTCTTTTGTAAAGAGGCCGAAAATTTTTGTCGAAAAATTTAATTATGGAAACAATTATATTAGGACTCGGATCAAACCGTGGAGATTCAAAAGCGATCCTCACAGGTGCAATCGAGCGACTCGTATCATTTTTGGACGATACTCGAACCTCTTCCGTCTATATCACAAAGCCGCAGGATTACTGCGATCAAGATGATTTTTACAACATGATTGTCTCGGGAAACTATGCAGGAAGTCCCGCATCACTGCTTAAAACACTCCAGCATATTGAAGCGGATTACGGAAGAAACCGTGAAGCCGAGATTCCGAAAGGCCCTCGCACGCTCGACATCGATATACTTTTTTTCGGGAATCAAATCGTCAGACTCAATAATCCGCCGCTGATCATCCCTCATCCGGCGGTATACCGGCGAGCCTTCGCACTCATCCCGCTGCTGGAGCTTTATCCCGATTATCTCGACCCCGTTACGCAGCAACCACTCTCCGCCGCACTCGCTGCCCTGCCCGATCAAGGCGTACGGAAAAGCGATATCCTTTTTAAGTAAACTCCATTACCTAAAAATCTCGGCTCTGATTTTCAGTAATTGATAGTCAATAGTGATCCGTAGTGTTTTCTACATAAACCGTATCACTCGGAACTGCAATACCAGAGAGCCGAAAAAAAGTCCAAGCGCAATGCGGAGTAAAAGCATAAGGATAATCGTCAATACCAGTCGAGTACGATACTGCAGCGGTTTCCGTTGAAAAAAGCCGGTTGTCTTGGCAATAACGGGGCTTAAAAATCTATCCAAGTTATACCAAAACGGAGAGCTGTTTGATGAGCCGAAAAGATCGTACCCCAATCGGATAATCAAGAAAATGATGAGCAGGTTGAGCACAAAACCGATAAACGACCATACCAGTTGTATGATACTCACAAATACGCCCCAAAGGGAAATCGTCCCGGTCGCAAGGATTGAAGTGATAAGCTGCGCCGCAATGGACAATATACCGAGCGACAAAATAGGTGAAAAATCGACCATACCGATGCGGGTAAATCTGAAGCGTCTAAACCAATTCAGATAAGGATCGCAAATGGATGACAATACCCTGCCGAATGATGAATACGCCGCAGAAGGAACCCACGACAACAAAATCTTAATAAAGCACAAAAAAAGATAGGCATTGATAAGCTGTCTAACGGTTAATAATAATGAACGCATCATAGCAGGCTCCTCACATCAATCGGTAATCTTTTGCCGATTAGCATTTCCATATAACATACTGATTAAAATTCAAACCGTAAAGCCCCTATCACGAGGATAAACCATGGGTGATGTCTCAAAAGTCGGTTGCTTTTTGGACATCACCATCTCCCCGCCCTACTCTGCTGCCGGAGCATACAGCTCAAAATGAGTAACGGCATTTTCGCCTCTCGTAAAGGCCGGAATTGACACCATCACCGCATCTTCAAAAAGCGGAACGGTGATAGTACCGGTAACATCTTCTTGTCCGTTAAAGAAGCTGACTTTCACACGATGGGTTTGCCCCCGCAGCATAATTTTATCGCGGTCGCCCTTAAACATCTCGATCGGCTTTTCACCGTTAAACGAAATGGTACAACCGTCAATCGCTTTATATGCGCCGTTCGGGTCGCTGTTGTTGTCTATCAGCACGGTATGAGAGCGGCCGAATAAAAACATAAGCGCCATAATGAGCAAGTAAAAAACAACCAAGCCTATTTTAACCAGCCGCTGACCTTTTTTTGAACGTACTCGAATCATTATGCCCTCCCGCTTTCGGCCCGCAGCGCAGCCCGCTGTTTTTCCGCATTCTTTTGATTACGCGCCGCGTGCATGACAAGCGATAACGCAATCGCCGCATAGCCGGAAAACTGTCTGAAGTATTCGCCGATCATCGCAGAATCAAAGAGGTGCTGTCCCGCCATCGGTGTAACGATGTACAAAAAGTGCAGCAAGATAATGCCGATAAAGACGTTTCTAATGCTTGCCTTATTCACCGAAGCGCCTCCGACAAGGATTGCTGCGGCGGCAAAGAAACCGGTTTGATCATGCGCGTTATAGGTGCTCATGTTTCCCATATTCTGCAAGAAGATAATCTGCCCGATACAGGCAAGCACCGTCGAAATAACAATCGAAATAATCCGTGTCCGTTCAACCGCAATACCGGAGGCGAGCGAAACCGCTTGATTTTGACCGATTGCCCGCATATCCTGTCCGAGTTTTGTCTTTCTAAACCACACGATAAAAAAACACAGCGCAATGATAATCAGATACGAAAGAATCGGAATTTTAAACCCTGCAATCGTCAGCGGAATGGCCGTATCGAGCATCTGCCGGACGGGCGCCAGCTCAAGCGTATTACGCACTCCGTAGCCGCGGGAAAGCATAATCGCCTTATTGTGCATCGGAATAACCGACCCGAGGATGTACAGCACAAAGAACTGATAAATTCCGTTAAAGAAAAAACCGAGGATGTAGCTCGTAACCATTTCCCGCCCGCGGGCGCGGTTCAGTACCGAACCGGCAACAATCCCAAGCAGGATAGAAAGCGGCATCCCGATACAGGCTGCGAACACCAATCCGTAGATACCGCCGATGCTCCAATCCATCGCAAAAATAAGACCGATCTGCCCTGCCATCGCACCAAGCACCATCCCGAAGTTAATCCCCATCCCTGCCATAATCGGCAGGATGAGCGCAAACACCAAAAAGGAGTTTCTGCCGATCCGCGTTAAAATTTCGGCGATAATATGGTGCGCCGATAACCCCGACACGGGAATGGCAAGGAACGAAATAACCAAAAATATGATGGATACCAAATTATCCAGAATAAAATCAACCGCGGAAAAATGTTCCCACTTTTTTTTAAGCATATTAGCCGATACCATAATTTACCTCGCCGCCTGCGTTTTCCGCGTCAGTGCATACAAAATCATACCGTTTGACAACACAATACGGATAACCTCCGACATATCGGTTTGCAGCACACTGTTAATAACGGAGGGAGTCATTGTCAAAATACCTTGAAACAGAAATGTTCCCAGCATTACGTTTAAAATCGACGCCTTATTGACCGAGGCGCCGCCGATCAGAATAGCCGCTACGGCAGGGAAGGCCATAAAGAGCGGAGCCTGATACAGCTGAATAAAGCCGAAACTTTGCTGATACAGCAAAATCCCGACGCCGCCGATAACAGTAGACAGCACCGTACTGATAATCCGCGCTCGGTCGATATTCACGCCGCTCGCCCGTGCGAATTCGGGATTTGAACCGACCGCAGTCAACGCCGTTCCCGTCCGTGTCTTCATAAATACCTTCATAATAAAAAAGCAGATAAAGACAAAGAGAATAAGACCGGTCGGAAACACGAACGCGCCGATTTTAAACGCCCATAAATTGTTCAGTATTTTCAGCCAGTATCCTTCGAGCGTAATGGTTGTACGCAAACCTTTTCCCGCATAGCCCCACACCATCGTCGGATTGGTGTACGGCAATAGCAGCCACAAAATCGACATGAACATAACCGCAGCAAAGCCGACATACAAAGCGATCGTCATCTCTTCGCCTTTAATCAGATTCAAAAGTTTACCGTAAGCATAGCCGATCACCGCACAGATCAATATCGTAAAAGCCACGGCTGAAAAAAAGCCTGCCCATCCGGTTAGGTTCAGTTCCATTGCGAGCGTTGCACCGAGCAGCCCGCCGATAACGCCGAGCGATAACCCGAAGTTAAGACCGCAGCCGGCCTGCACCATCGGCACCATCGCAAGCACCAAGAGGGCATTCATCCCAAAGCGGTTTATCGTATCCGACAGGGAAGCGCCGATACTGACATTGACAAAAGGAGCCGCAATAAACAGCGACAATAAAAACAAGAAAAAGATAATGCGCGGCCATCCGAATGCCGCAAGTTGTTTTTTTAACTGTTCCATCTATTTTACTCCTGCCATGTAAAGTGCAAACTCCGCCGGATCTTCGGACGGCTGCAGTATATGCGCAACCTTGCCTTGGAATACGACCGCAATACGGTCGCACGCAGACCGCAGCTCTTCAAGTTCACTCGAAATCATCACAACGGTAACGCCTTTTTCTTTATTTAATGTACGGATTGCTTCCAACACCAGCGCTTTAGCGCCGACATCAATACCCCGCGTCGGCTCTGCAACAAAGAGCAAATCGGGTTCCAGACAAAATGCTTTTGCCAAACACAGCTTTTGCTGATTACCGCCGGAAAGCTCCCGCGCCTTTTGTTGGGAACCGGTGCATTTAATTTGCAGCATCTTGATATACTCGTCGGCAAGCGCCTTCATCGCTTTTTCGTCGCGGACGGTGATTAACCCGCCCAGATATTTTTTTAAGTATTTATGCTTGGCCTGCATAGCGGTAAAGGCGATATTCCAGTCAAGACTTTCATCCAGTAAAAGACCGACGCCGCGCCGATCTTCGGAAACAAAGGCAATCCCTTCCGAAAGCACTTTTGAGGTTTTGCTGATGTCGAGCGGCTTGCCTTTAAAGATAACCTCACCGCCCGCACGGAACAGCCCCATAATACCGTTGGGAATACCGATTTTTCCCTGTCCCGCCAAACCGCCGATGCCGAATATCTCTCCCTTTTTAACGGAGAAACTTGCATCATCAACCAGCTCTCCCGGCATATCCACCCACAGGTGTTTTACCTCGAGGATGGTTTCGTCAAACTGACGCGCCGTTCTTTCGGCCGTCTGCCCTTCAACCTTTCTTCCCACCATCGCGGCCGCAATCGCCTGCATATCCGTTTTTGCGGTTTCCGTGACTTGGATTGAAACACCGTCACGCAGCACAACAACCCGATCGCAAATTTCCATAACTTCGTGCAAGCGATGGGAAATAAAGATAACCGCGATGCCCTTCTCCGCCAATGCCTTGATGGATTTGAGCAGAACCTCCGCCTCCGATTCGGTAAGGACGGCAGTCGGCTCATCCAACACCAAAAGCCGCACATTATCGCGGTCTATTTCGCGGGCGATTTCGGTAAA
>CAJPTT010000091.1 GCA_905373565.1 uncultured Treponema sp.
AAAAAATATAGACAAAATATGCATAATCTTGCATAAAATTTCGCACAGAAGGAAAGCAACCGCTTAAAATATTGCTAATGCGGTTGCCCTAGTCAATTACCACGGTTCTTAAAGAATGAGCATGGCATCGCCGTAAGAAAAAAAGCGATATTTTTTTTCTATTGCATGGCGATAAGCTGCAAAGATATTGTCGCGGCCGGCAAATGCGGATACCAACATAACGAGGCTCGACTGCGGAGTGTGGAAGTTGGTAAGGAGAGCTCCGGTAAGAGCGAACCGAAAGCCGGGATAGATGAAGATATCGGTTGCCTGCATCCCGCGGCTCAGTTGCTGCGTATCGGATTTCCATGCGGATTCAAGCGTCCGCACCGAAGTGGTGCCGACGGCAAGGATGGTTTTACCGCCGCGATAAGCCGTTTCCACAGCCGTTGCCGTTTCGTCGGAAATAAAGAATTTTTCGGAGTGCATCGTGTGTTCTTCAACCACTTCAGTCCGCACCGGTAAAAATGTACCGAGCCCGACATGCAGTGTTACGGCGATTCGTGCAATATGCCGCTTATCCAGTTCCTGTAAAATCGGCTCCGTAAAGTGGAGTCCGGCGGTAGGCGCTGCAACCGAACCGGTGTTCTGTGCGTATACCGTCTGGTACCGCGCGGCATCTTCATTTGTGTCGCCGCGCTTGATGTACGGAGGCAGCGGGATATGACCGTTGGCTTCCAGCCAACGGTCATCAATGCAGCGGTCAAAGCGTACATATTTGCAATCAGGTTCCGCTGCATTGGGGGAAGGAGGAGGAATCAGCACGGCACGGGTGCCGTCGGTAAAGGTGTACTCCTTCCCCTCCCGCTGCCGCTTGGCACGCTTTACGATGGTTTTCCACACAAAGCCTTCATCAAGCGGCTCAATCAACAAAAACTCAGCCTCGCCGCTCGCGGTATGAGCATACAAACGGGCATGGCGCACCTTTGTATTGTTAAACACCATTAAACAATCAGGAGGCAAAAAATCGGGCAAGTCGGAGAACATCGCATCGGTTAATGCCCCCGTCCGTCTATGTAACACAAGCAGCCGGTCATTTCCGCGTTCGGCTGACGGATACTGTGCAATCAATTCTTTCGGAAGATCAAAATCAAAATCTTTTGTAAACATAAAACCTCAAAACGGCAGATACTATACCCGAAACCCTCTCCCAGTGACAAGGCAATCGCATCAGGTTGTCAGGGTAAACGCATCAGGTCGTTTTTTAACGTATAAAAGCCATTCTTCCGGTTCGGGAATTTCAAATGTTAAATGTTCTCCCGTAAACGGATGATTAAATTCAAGCGTCCGCGCATGAAGGGCAAGCCGTCCGAAAGGATTGGTCTTCGCTCGGTAATTTTCATCTCCGGCAAGAACATACCCTTTCGATGCCAAATGTGCCCGGATTTGATTCTTTCGTCCCGTTTCAAGGCTTAATTCAAAAAGCGTATGATGCGTTCCGCGTTCAATTATTTTGTAATGCGTTACGGCACTTACCGTCTTAAAGCGGGCTTTATCATACGGAACAAAACCTCTATTGTGCGCATTGTATGCAATTTCGTCGTTAATCGTACCGCTGTTTTTCATTATACTAAGATTTCCACGCGCAGCATTCCCTTGCACAGGATTTTCCGCAACAGCACGGTAAATACGCCTCGTTACCAGAGTCTGCCAATGATCCATAATCTTTTTTTGAGCTTTTTCCGTCATTGCAAACATCATCACTCCCGATGTTTCTCGATCAAGACGGTGAACCGCAAAGGGTCTATGAGCTTGAGAATAGGTTCCTTTCTTGCGCATCATCCGCTCAAGAACTTCAAGAGCAGTCTGCGCCCTGCTTCCCGGATACGGCACGGAGAGTATTCCGTCCGGCTTGTAAATCACCGCAAGGTATTCATCTTCATACAGGATTGTAATTTTCTCCCGCCCGAAATCCGTTTTGCATTTCTTTTTACATTTTGCTCCGGCTGTCATACTACGATTATCTTTTTCTTTCCGCCCGCCTTTTCCGCCGGAACGTGAAAAGGTAAAGCGGGTATTACGTCCTATGGATTCAGAGAAAGCGGTTTTATTCATACCGATAATAACATCACAAAAGGCGCAATGTGTACAGGGAACCTATAAAAATCTAACCGATTTTTTAGAGATACGCTACAGTGTGGATATTCTAGAGGCAATCGTATGCTTGCAATTTTTAATGTTCGCTGTTATAATTTTGTCATCATACTCTGGAGGAGCATTATGAAAAAGCTATGCCGTTATTTAATTCTCTGTGTTTTACTGTTCGGAGCAGTGAGTGTATTTCCGCTTACGGCCGAATCAAAAGAAGCTGATGTATATTATGTCCACACTCAGCTTTTGAAGATATTTACCCATCCAAAGGGATACTATGTTATCTATCGACGGGCGGGATTAGAGACCGGAGAGGCGTTTATCCCGTTCGAATGGTTAAGCCCGAAAGAAAATAAGGCGGATATATCGTTTATCAATACCCGCATTAATCCGTATCTGTCTTTCTTTATCCGTGACGGGAAATGTGAATACATTAGAATTTCTGCCCCGCGGCAAGATTTAAATACTTCAACATGGGGTTTTTTACCCAATCCCCAACAATACGATGAAAAATTTGAAGGCGTAGAGTCGCTCGCACTCGAGTTCTAATCCGTATAAAAAAGATATCATGGCATCCTGAAGACCCGACACGTTTTTAAGGATGCCCTAATCTTAAAAAGATAAGGTACTCGTGTCTAACATTATTACACCTGCCGTTCCGCAGGAATTAATCGATTTTTTATATTCATATCCGATGTTCCTCATAGCCGGTCATAAAGAGCCCGACGGAGATTGTATCGGAAGCAGTATTGCAATGTCGCTTTTTCTACAACGACTGGGGAAAAAGACGCAGATGCTTTCTGCGGGGCCATTTCAACGGCCGGAACTACGAATATATGAACCGCTTTTTTCCGCGCAAGTGCCGGAATCGCTCATCAAAAATCCTGAAAACACAGGCGTTATCATTGTTGACTGTTCCGGAATAGAACGGACGGGCGATATTGCCGAACAATTAAAAAATTTTCCTTCTATCTGTATTGATCACCATGCTACCAATACGACAAACGAAGCGGGCTCTCTTGTATATGCAGAAGCCCCTTCAACAACATTTATTATCCAAACAATCATCGAAGAGATGACCGGCTCCGTAACGCGGGAGGAAGCGGAGATGCTGTTTTTCGGGCTTTGTACCGATACCGGCTTTTTCCGTCACTTGGATGAACGGAGCGGCGAGGTATTTGCTCATACTGCGCGGCTGGTGCAGGCGGGGGCAAACCCGAAATACACCTTTGCAGCGATTAACGGTGGTAAGTCATTCGGCTCACGGACGCTTATCTCGCGCGTATTAGCCCGTATGAAGCCGTATTATGACGGAAGGCTTATCGTTTCGTACGAAACATATCAGGATAAACAAGAAATCGGCATCGAAAACAGGGATTCCGATATGGCATATCAGCTTATCCAAAGCATTGCAGGGGTAAAGGCAATTTGTATTGTACGGCAGGATACCGAAACGCATTGCAGCGTCGGCTTCCGATCTCTCGATACCGTCGATGTCAGCATTATTGCCGCTTCCTTCGGCGGGGGCGGGCATAAGCAGGCCGCAGGGCTTTATATAGAAGGAATTGCCGAACAACTGATACCGAAGTTTGTTGCAGCGTTTGCCCCGCAGTTTCAAAATTGATATTTACAGGGCAACCGCATTATAAAATATTTGCAGCGGTTGCCTTCCTTCTGTGCGAAATTTTGCTTAAAATTTCGCACATTTTTCCAGCAAAGGGGGAAACGCATCAGGCAAAATAGATAAAAATCGCGGAAAAATTGAGACTGTGAGACCATTTGAACCATCTTCAACTGTTGTACATCCATGTACATCAGTTGAAGGCGAGTTTTGCGTTGCGCAAAACATCGCTGCTGTATGGAACCACTGCCATCCTTGGCAGTTCCGGTCGAATAGTCTCAATTTTTCCGCGGGGGTGTTAAAAAAACGACCTGATGCGTTTCCCCTGTTGATATTCATTCACCTCTTTACATAATATTCCTTTTAAGGTATACTGTTTACCGTTTTATTTTGAATGCTGATAATAGATAAAGCTAAGGAAGGTGAACTATGGCACGCAGATGCGATATTTGTGGAAAAGGGCCGATGAGCGGTAATACGGTTAGTAAATCAATGAATCACCAACGCCGCGTATGGCGCCCCAACCTTATCGACGTAAAAACGGAAATTGATGGAAGAACGTTAACCCTAAAACTGTGTTCCCGCTGCTTAAAGAGCAACTATGTCGTTAAGAAAGTCTAAGCGACCGTTTTTATTCTTGCTAAAAAGAGTCCTCAGTAAGGACTCTTTTTTTATATCCACGCTATCATGTGATAAAAATCACGAAAAATTGAAGTTTTGAAAGGTTTCCCGGCATTAAATACAATTCTGAGGTGTAAAAAATGATACGGTATAGATATAAAAAGATACTCCGCATGTTGTTTTTTTCAGTTACGTTATTATGTATCGGCTCGATTCAACTGATAGCTCATCCGCATCTTTTTATTTCGGCTCAAACGGAGTTTGTGTTAAATGAAGGAAAAGTTCTAGGCGCGTATGAGACTTGGACGTTTGACCGGTTTTTCAGCGCGGATATTATTCAAGGATATGATCTGAACCGAGACGGAGTTTTTGATAAAGCCGAAACAAAAGATGTCTATGACAATGCCTTTATCAACACTAAAAACTATTCGTATTTTACCTTTATCCGGCAAGGTGATAAGCGACGCAGCCCCGAAAAGGTGAGCGATTTTTCCGTATGGCAAAAAGACGGCATCGCTTCGTATCGATTTTATGTCGATTTGTCAAAATACAGCGGTGATTTTTATTTTGCCGTATACGATTACACCTTTTTCTGTGATTTCCGATATGATGAAAAGACGCCGGTACTCTTTCGCGGGTCTTTCGGTAAAACGGCTCCAAGATATACGATTGCCGAAAACAAAAAATATCCGGTATATTACGACCCTTTCGATACCGTCGATATGACAACGGCATACAATTCGTGGAAGCCGGGATTACAAACATATTATCCTAGAGAAATTCATATTACCTACTAAGGAACACCGCACAATGCGATACGGAGTAATGATAAAAAAGCTGAAAGATCGGTATCAAAATATTTTGACTTGCTTCAATGACCTGCCGATGCGAAAGTTCGGCATTGTTTTATTTCTTTTCTGCTCTATTGCTTTTGAAACAAGCAATCTTTGGGCAAACCCCTTTACCGGCAAAAAAGATACGCCTGCCCCCGTCCGAACGGAGAAACCAGCTGATTTTATTGTGAACCGGCAAGCGCAGCTGCATACAAAGCTCGGCGATTCCATCTATGAGTGGACACAGACACATTCGGCACAAGCATTTTGGACAATTATCAGTCTTGCTTTTTTTTATGGGATTATGCACGCACTGGGACCGGGACACCGGAAAACCCTAGTGTTCTCATTTTATCTAACGAGAAAAGCCCCTGTGTGGGAACCCGCTGTAACAAGCCTCACCTTAGCGGGGCTGCACGGCATAACCAGCCTCTTGTTACTGTTAATCTTCCGCAATGTGAGCGGCGCGTTATCCGCACATACCGACTCCGCGGCAATTTACCTTGAAGGTTTTTCCTTTATTCTGCTGATACTGCTTTCCGTAGCTTCCATCCTCCATTTGTTGTCCGGCGCATTCCCCAATCGTTTTTCCCACCTTCGTTTCAGCCGCCGCTCGGGCATTCCTGCACAAAGCGGCAAACCGGCATACAATACCGGCAGCTACGGTTCCGCACGGTATAAAAACTACCGCCCGCAGCGCCGCAGCACAGAGAACATACAGTGGGGCGCTTTTTTACTCAGCGGCATATATCCTTGCCCCGCAGCCCTGCTCGTACTGGTACTGGTTTCTACATTGGATGCGGCGGGTATCGGTATCATTGCGGTTATCGGTATATCGGCAGGCATGGCAATTCCAATCACCGTTGCGGCATACCTCGCATGGACGGGACGGCAGCGGTTATTTAAACGGATAGGCAAAACGCAAAAATATGCCGAAACCGCCGCATTAGTGCTCTCGCTGACGGCTTACAGTGCGATTTTTATCTTTTCGCTTATCGCAGTACTGCCCTTCATCAAAAGCGTGATAGGGTAACGAAGCAATCGCATCAACTGCTCTGCGGCTATGTCGTATGTCTTACTGCTTGTTCAACAGCTTGCCGGATAAACTGATTGAGGGATATTCCTTGCATAACCGCTAATCTTTTTGCTTGCTTATGTACTGCAGGAGCAATTCTGATATTAAAGCTCCCTTTGTATGATTTTTCATTCGGTTTTCCGGCTGCTTTACATAAATCGATATAATCTTCAACCGCATCAATGAAAGCTGTTTTCAATTCGTCTACGGTTTTACCTTCAAATGATATTAAGTCATCGATACATTCTATCTTTCCATAGAAAATTTCATCATCCGCATTAAAATGCACTGAACCCAAATAGTCTTTGTACTGTAAAAAATCTTTCATACTATGCCCCTCGAATGTAATTCCTCAATAATTTGATCGATTTGGTATTGTTTTAATTCATTGGTCGGATGCGGTTTATGCAGTCTAATTATATGTCCGTCAGATGCATTAATAAATGCAACTCTTGAACCTGATGTTTTCCCTGTTTGTGTTTCAGTATACCCAAAACCGCTCAAAACTTTTCTCAGTTCAGCATAAGTAAAATTTTTCGGTTTAGAGAGTAATTTTTTCAACAGTTTATCATCTTTGCTCACAGGTTGATTATACCATTATAAAAACCCTGTTGCAACTATATAAAAGTTGCATACCCCGATAATGTCTTTATACAGGGTATGAATCCTTCCGCTCCGCCTGAGCAGCTCGCCGCATTAAAACGGCGCAATCCGCTTCTTATCCCTGAAAATTGTACGCGGGGAACTCATATCGCCTTGCCGGACGGAAAGAAACTGCATATATACGGATTTAAAACGTTGCTACGGCATAAAGGAGAGGCGGTTAAAAAGGGCGAGCAAATCGGAACCTTGGGCTTTATCAAAACGTTTTCTCGCAAGGCCTGCTTGAATCTTACCCTTTCAACAAAAGAAGGACGTCCCGATAAGCATATCGGCCGCTATCTGCTCGGCGAGGATAGCGCACCGCTTTTTGACAAAATGATACAAAAACAAGAGCCGTACCGGCCCGAACGGATACTGACGGCGATAGAAGCGGAGCAGGCATGGCAAGTCTTTACTGCAAGATTGCAAGCCGATCATCCGGTATTCGGTAATCCAAAAGATGCTGCCCGCCTCCGGCAAACAGAAGCAACGATTTAAATGCCAAAGAAGCGGTATCGGCCACGAATACTGCATCGATCAAATCAACAGCATACCGCGATGTTTCCGTAAAGACCTTTACTCCTGCTGAACGTTACCGCTTCACCGGTACGGTTTTCGTACTTGTTGATGAGCTGACCGTTTCCGCCGGTGTCAATGCTGCGCGGCTTTTACAGAATGCCGGTGGCATTGTTATCGGCACGGAAACCCGCGGCGGTTATTACAGCTGCAATGCCTTGCAGTATACACACACTGCGCTTCCCTATACCGGTTTAATCCTGCAAACTCCTATCTACCGGCAGGTTTTCACCGAACTTCCATCCTCTGCTATACCGCAGGGCAGAGGTCTCATTCCCGATTATATCGTCCCTCTCACGCTTGAGGATAAGCTATACGGTTCGGACAGTCAACTGGACTTTTGTATGAATATGATGAAAAATAAGCAATCAACAGCCCCGACGCAAGAAGCATTGCCGAGGAACGACGGGTATTAAACCATCGTATGAATAAACTTTCGTTTAAAACACCGATAATATCAAGTACACTAAACCACCATTTGGAATTATCTTCATCCCAAACAGCACGAACTTCCGTATCATTAAAAAATCTAATTGATATTACTTTTTTTCTAAAAAAAGGCATCCTTATTTAAGGATGCCTTTTAACTTAGCAGGGGTAGGACTT